>NZ_JAQMSE010000193.1:0-2831 GCF_028330045.1 Aphanizomenon sp. CS-733/32 | reverse complement strand
TGCAGCCTACAAAACAAAAAACAAATCTCAAAACCAAAGAACCGTGGGGCGCACGGTCTTAAAGCTCAGTTAATGTCCTCATAGAGGAGTCACTGAGAAGCCCACACTCACCTGAAAGGGAGTGTGTGGAGTACGTCACAACTGGAATTGGGGAATTGTTAAGCTTCCCCGGTCTCAAGACGCGGGGATTTCTGAAGAGTCCATAAAAGAACTTTCGTAGGCTGACTCAAACAGCCTCTACCTACTCCACTCAAGTCAAACTTGAATATCGCAGCTACTTTTCTGATCACATTAACTGCACCATTGCAGTCTGCATTTATTTTTATACCAATTGAAGTTTTGAATTGACCTCTAGAAATTCGAGTACCGCTGCTTTTCCACCCTTCGGGTTTTGCACCAAATGTAGGTAGAAAATCATTGTCTAGGAACGATGTTTTTGAGGTATAGGATTCTTCAGTTTCAACAAACTTAATACCGTATTGTTCACACAGTTGAGCAATGCGGTTTTTCAGTTTTGTGGTAGGAATTTGGACAAACTTTTGATTAGTTTTAGAGCCAAGATTTATGGAGTCTTTTTGACTAATATTCCAGCCAAAAACGATGGTACCAATTTTGTTATCAATACAATGGTTGATTACGATTCTAGCCGCCTTATTAACTATAAATCTTTTACCTACGGGTAATGGACAGGGGACAGGAAGCAGGGGAAATAATTATTACCCATGACCCATGACCCATGACTCATGACCAATCACCACAACTAATGTAAAAGTCCGATAACGTGCAGTAAGCCTTTACCAGTGATTAATTCAATAATCAACCCAATAAAACCTAGCATGGCTATCCGACCATTCCAAACTTCTGCGCTGGTAGTGATTCCCCATTCCCACCGTTCTTGGGGATACATTTTCACCCTTTTTTTCATTTGGGTAACTTGAGAGAGTTTGAGATTAGGTTGTTGCAGGACATCAATTATCAGGTCGCATAAAGCCTTGATAAAAACTGGATTGGTGTTGGGAGCAGGAACTCGTCCGAAGTTGTGTATTCCTGCCTCTTCAGCTATTTCTCGATATTCAATATCAATTTCTTGCAGTGTTTCGATGTGTTCAGAAACAAAACTAATGGGGACAACTACCAAATCTTTCACACCTTTAGCGCCGAGTTCGTTGAGTGCATCTTCTGTGTAGGGTTGTAGCCATTCTACCGGACCAACACGACTTTGATAGGCGAGGGTGTGGGGATTGGGACGATTGAGAGTTTGCATAATTAAGGTTGTGCATTCCTCAATTTCTAGTTGGTAGGGATCTCCTGCTTCCTCTACATAACTTTTGGGTACACCATGTGCGCTGAAGAAGATATGCACGTGATCAGGATGTGGAAATTTATCAAGTTCGCCAAGTATGAGTTCTGCCATTGCTTGTAGATAACCTGGTTCTTTGTACCAAGAGGCAATGACTGTATATTCAAGACTTTGGAGTTTGGGGTTTTCTTTCCATAGTTGTTCTAATAACCGGAAACTAGAACCGCTGGTGCTGATGGAAAATTGGGGGTAAAGTGGGAGAATTACTAACTTATCAATGTTATCTTGGGTAAGTTGGGCGATCGCTTCCTCTGTATAAGGATGCCAATAACGCATTCCCACATAGATATTAGCCTCTTGTCCTAATTCACCTAACTTCGCCTTGATAGCTTCTCCTTGTTCCTCCGTAATCCGTCGTAAGGGAGAACCGCCACCAATTTGCTTATAATTTTCTTGAGATGTTTTTTCTCTGCGTGTAGCAATAAACCAAGCCAGAGGTTTTTGCATCCAGCGAAACGGTAAACGGATAATTTCGGGATCTGAAAACAGATTATACAAAAACGGTCCCACATCTTCTAATTTATCGGGACCACCGAGATTAAGTAATAATACCCCTATACGACCCATAGCAGTTACTTTCCCCCAATCCTTACAGATTTTTCACTAATGTTAACAATATATCTTTATTAAATATAAAGCTTTATCGGCAGGAAAAATACAATGGCAACAATTTTTCGAGATTTGAGTTATAGATACCAATGGCTATATGATGGCATCTCTCGGTTAGCGGCTGTGACTGTGGGTGGTGAACCCCGATTTCGTCAACTGGCTTTACAAAACTTAAAACTACAATCAGATACTCAGATTTTAGATTTATGTTGTGGTAGTGGTCAAGTAACCAGATTTTTAGTAAATTTTTCGGAAAACGTCACCGGCTTGGATGCTTCCCCATTATCTATCAAACGATGCCAGGAAAATGTACCAAATGCTACTTATATCAAAGCATTTGCTGAGGATATGCCTTTTGCAGATAATTCGTTCGACGTGGTACATACTAGCGCAGCCTTACACGAAATGCAGTCAGAACAACTCCGAAAAATCATTCAAGAGGTTTATCGGGTATTAAAACCGGGGGGAGTTTTTACCTTGGTGGATTTTCACCCGCCTACAAATCCGATATTTTGGCCGGGGTTGGCTGTATTTTTCTGGCTGTTTGAAACCCAGACAGCTTGGGAATTGTTGAAAACGGATTTACCTGGTTTGCTACGAGATTTTGGTTTTGATGTGGGTAAACCTAGTTTATATGCGGGTGGAAGTTTGCAGGTAATTCAGTCCAGAAAAATTGTTGAATAGGAGTCAGGCTGTAGGGGCGCAGGGCCTGCGCCCAGCCCAGTTAGCTTAATCAGCAGAAGCCCCACGTCTCACTCTTAGGAGCGTGGGATGAATGCGCGTGAGTTGAGTTGCGTAGCCCAAATTGTATTTGAGCGTAGCGAAAACAAAGAAGGCTACAGCGACGAAACGAACAAAATAT
>NZ_JAQMSE010000192.1:0-5241 GCF_028330045.1 Aphanizomenon sp. CS-733/32 | reverse complement strand
TCTTTATTTTGCCAAGCACTTAATATTTTCTGTCTTATATCAATCGAATATGCTGCTGCCATACATCTCAATTATTTTATTTTTTTTACATCTTTAAAGTTTACCATCTTTGTACCGCGTTTGATCTCAAACTGCTGTAAGATATATGCACAATTACAATACAAAAAATATTGAAATAACAACCAGTAGCGGTAATGTATTTGCTGATTTAGGTTTACCTAACCCAGATGAAATGCTAGTAAAAGCAGAACTAGCTCGTCAAATCAGTAATGCTATTTCCGCACGTCATATCACCCAAGCTGAAGCGGCTGAATTATTAGGAATTGATCAACCAAAAGTTTCTGCTTTAATGAGAGGAAGACTTACAGGGTTTTCTCTAGAAAGAATGTTTAGATTTCTCAATGCTTTTGAAATTGATGTAGAAATTAGAGTAAAACCTAAATCTAACCATAATGCACGGATAACTGTAGTTTAATTCGAGCTATTTCCAAGTC
This sequence comes from Aphanizomenon sp. CS-733/32, assembly GCF_028330045.1. NCBI lineage: Bacteria > Bacillati > Cyanobacteriota > Cyanophyceae > Nostocales > Aphanizomenonaceae > Aphanizomenon > Aphanizomenon sp. CS-733/32. The sequence goes on along the minus strand of NZ_JAQMSE010000192.1, from coordinate 4,747 downwards.
AAAATTTATAGCATAATTACAAGATAGAAAATAACACATTTTGTAAAAACACACCATGCCGAAAATCACTCTAGAAGTATCAGAAGAACTATCTCAACAAGTAGCACAAATAGGTAATGAACATAAATAAGTATGATAGAAAATATTCATATAAGAACCAGTTACAACAACGTAATTATCGTCTTAGTAGAACCAGCAGGACCATTGAATGTCGGTTCAGTGGCCAGGGTGATGAAAAATTTTGGCTTATCTAAACTAATATTAGTCAATCCTCAATGCGATCGCACATCAGATGATGCCTTAAAAATGGCAGTTCATGGTAAAGATATTCTAGAATCTGCGATCATAGTAGACACATTACCACAGGCATTACAGGGCTGTGTCCGTGCTGTTGCTACTATGGGACGAGAATACAGTGGAGAACTCCCCCTAGAAACCCCTCGCACGGCTTTACCCTGGTTATTAGCAGAAGTAGAAAAGCCTGTAGCTTTAATTTTTGGGAGAGAGGATAGAGGATTAACTAATGAAGAATTAAATTATGCCCACAAATTAGTTTTTATTCCTACCAATCCTGAATATCCATCTTTGAATTTAGCTACAGCCGTTGCTATTTGTTGTTATGAATTATCACAATCTATTGACTTATTTACAGATCAGAATATACCCGATTCAGAAATTGCCCCGTTAGATGCTATGGAAGGATTCTATCAGCAATTAGAATCTTTATTGCTGTCCATTGGTTATCTTTATCCCCACACCGCAGCTAGTCGGATGGAAAAATTTCGCCATTTATATAATCGTGCTTATCTACAAACTACGGAAGTGGGAATGTTACGAGGGATTTTACGACAGGTAGAATGGGCAATTAATAGAAAAAACTCTGAAAACCTGGATTAATTGTGAGAATTTGCTCAAGTATGTTCTCAAAATCCATGCAGTTTTTAATGATAATTCTATCAACTATACTCAACACGGCTTAATTATTTGATTTGAGCGGGTAGGTAAGGGTAACGTCAACTTAACGTTAAACGCGCGGTTAGAAACCGCGTCTACACAGGCAAAACCCACCTGTGTGGGTTGCAAATCCTTGATTTTTAATTAGTCCCCCCAGGCGGACTTTGTTTGTGTAGCCGTGAATTCCATTCGCTAGGTTTTTCATGATTTTGCAAAAGTCCATATCCCAACCATTTTGAGTATAAACTCCGAAAAGTTTCAGTATTTCTGGAACTCTCCAACTAATCCCTATACTTTAAATCATGTAACAAAAATCAACTTATCAATTCAACTGCAACTTCCTGCGCTTCCAACACATTAATTTCATCTAAAATCCGCCAAATTTCCTGCATCATGGGATCTAAACCAGTGCGAGTTACCGCCGAAATTATGAACACTGGTGCTAAAGCTAGATGATTTAATTGAGTAGCTAAGGCCTCCAAATCAACAGTTTCTCTATCAACAGCATCTATTTTATTTAATGCCAAAATTTGCGGACGTTTAGGTAAACCTCGTCCATAGGCTTTAAGTTCTTCTTGAATAGTGTGGAAATCAGCGATAACATCTTCACTTGTGGCATCAATTAAGTGTAATAAAACCCTTGTTCGTTCAATGTGACGCAAGAAATCATGACCTAAACCGGCACCATGAGAAGCACCTTCAATTAATCCGGGAATATCGGCGAAAACAGTACCATCACCTGTAGGTTTTTTGACTACACCCAAATTAGGAATTAAGGTAGTAAACGGATAATCGGCGATTTTTGGACGTGCGGCGGATAAAGAAGAAATTAAAGTTGATTTTCCCGCATTTGGTAAACCAATAATTCCCACTTCTGCTAACAGTTTCAACTCTAAACGTAATACCTTTTTTTCTCCTTCTAAACCAGGAAGGGCATATTCAGGAACACGGTTACGGTTACTCAAAAAATGTTGATTTCCCAGTCCACCTTTGCCACCTTCTGCGACTCGAAAACTTTGTCCGGGTTCAACTATATCGCATAGTAAAACACTCGTTACTGCATCATATACAGAAGTACCACAAGGGACTTCAACAATTAGATCTTTTCCACCTGCGCCAGTGCAATTATTTGGACCGCCACGTTCTCCATTTTGGGCTTTAAATAAATGCTTGTATCGAAAATCTAATAAGGTTTGTAGGTTAGTATTACCGACAAAAATTACTGAACCACCTTTTCCGCCATTCCCACCAGATGGACCACCTGCTGGGACATATTTTTCTCTCCGAAAAGCGACAATACCATCGCCTCCGTTACCTGCTTCTACTTCAATTACTGATTGGTCTATAAATTGCATAATTAGTCAGTTGTCAGTTGTCAGTTGTCAGTTGTCAGTTGTCAATCACGCTAACAATTGACTACTAACAACTAATTTAAATATAAGGTGTAACATCTTCCCCACAGTCATCTGCTAGATAGGAAAGGGCGCGGAAGCGTAAACCTACCATTTGTTCATAAAGGGGGTTAATTTTACACAGGGGCGGAATATGAACTATTTTCCGGCCAAATAAGGTGACATCTCTTTCAAAGGGACATTGGGAAGGAATCATCTTACACAAAAATTTCGCCACTCTGGGGTCTTGAATGTCTAATCCGTCTAACCATTGACGCAAGGGAGTTAAAGCGTCTGGGTGTGGGGTTTGCAGTCCAGGAGAGGGGAAATCAGTTGTTTGTGTGGTATCTTCTAGGGTATGACGTAGGGCTGTGAGTAAACTTTCTTGCAGTTCTAATTTTTGACACAATTGCTGAAGTAGGTCATCTTCACTAGGTGAGTATATACCATCGGCGATCGCTACCATTACCGCTGTCCGCAAGAAATTTTCCGCTACAGGTGTACCTTTACCTAATATAGCCGCTAATTCATCGGGTTCAATTATCTCTAAAGAATGCCAGTTAATAGAAGGGGCTAATTCATCTTTGGTAAGATTAGTAATTAATTCCTGTTCTTGGGTATCAAAGTTACCATCAGCCCAAGCGATGGTCAGTAATCCACGTAACCACGCAATAATTTGTTCGCTGCTGTAAGGAGTTTGAGCAGTAGTTGTCATAAAAACTCACGCCTTGTAATTTTTATTAGTTAATATTAAGCTACCTTGGGGATGACTAAATTTCTGTACATTTAATTAGTAAAAATAAAGTAGATGTAGTCCAATATGATCAGGAATTTTGTTGGGTTTCCCTGGGTCAACCCAACCTACAATATAACTAATTTTTAGCATAAACTCAGCAGCATTGATTCCCAAGGGCATCAAATATAGTTATAATTGATTATACTTGTCATTAATTAGGTATAAAATATGTTTTGCTTTGGGATTGAACATGAAGTTGCTTTTCTCAATGATCAAGGAAAGTTCGCAGATTTCCATAATACAAAATTTGCAGATTTTCAGCAAATTGTTGACAAATTACCTATCTATTCCACTGACTACCCACAATTAAGGGTTGGTGATGCTGGGATTAAGAAAAAGCGTTGGTATATCGAGGGATTTGAAAGATTTAGCGACTCTGAAGAGGTAATTGACTGTGTAGCTAAAGGCATCGAAATTAGAACAACTATCCACTCTACCATTCAAGGGGCAATTGATGAATTAACCGCAAGTTTTGTTTTACTGAGTGATGTCGCTGCTAACTTTGGTTTTTCACCTGTTTTAGCCAGTTTTAATCCCTATACTTGCGTATTTGAGCCACAACCTCCATTAAATGATTTTGAGATTAGGCAATTACAAGCTTATCCAGATGAACAAACTGCTCATATTTATATGGTTTCCTACGGACCAGATTTAAATATTTCCCTAGCAAATTTGTCTACGGAAAAGTTAATTGATACTGGTAAAAAGTTAACTTATTACAGCCCTTACATCATTCCTTTTAGTTATAGTTCTCCTTTTTATAATGGTGATTTATGGACAGGTTTATCAGTAAGGACATTTATCAGAACGGGAAAAAGATCCGCAACATTAGTGTTTGTGGAAAAGACAGAAGAATTAATTAAAAGTGTCCCATCATTAACAAAAGTTGCCCGCATTCCTTCAGAAGTAGGACGAATAGAATTTAAAGCTTGTGACAGTTGTGATAATTTCGCTATTTATGCAGGTTTATTAGCCTTATTAAAAGGTTTAATATTAGATGAAACTTTACCAGGTAGAGCAATTATACCTGATGCTAATTTACACCAAATTTCGGCAAAATTGGGATTCGAGAATAAAGAGGTTTTTGCTAATTCTCATAAACTTTTACAAGTTGCTGAAATTGCCCTTCAAGATGATCCTGACATGGAACTTTTAACCCCACTAAAACTAATTTTATCTGAGAAAAAAACAAGATCTCATGAATTAATTAAGTTATTGCAAAATTCAGGTTCAATTGAATCCACTCTCAAACAAACCTATGGCAATTTTGGATCTTAGATTACCAATTTTCTCGATAGGACTCCTCTTTGATTTTTGAACAAGAGCGATCGCCGCAGGTATCGGGTCTCATATCCCTGATCAGACCGAAGGAATAGAAATCGCTATATAATTATTGAGAATAATGCTTTGTTAGTAACTAAATTTAACTTATTATGTTAAAATAACCATGTCTGTTATCCAAAGGATAAGAGGGTGTTTGAAAAGTCTAATTTATTACTTGCAAGGGCGACTAGAAGTCGCAGCTACACAGACGAAACCCACCTTCGTGGGTTCAAAAGCCTTGATTTTTCGTTAGTCCACGCAGGTGGACTTTGTTTGTGTAGTA
>NZ_JAQMSE010000191.1:0-8455 GCF_028330045.1 Aphanizomenon sp. CS-733/32 | reverse complement strand
GGTAAAAAAGTGAATTAGGTGCAAGGAATAAGCATTGAAACCATTAAAAACCTATCACTTTCTGGAATTTGAGACTATTCTTATATCTTTCTAATTCTTCCTCCTGACTCCTGACTCCTAACCCTCACAGATAACTTTTTCAGCAAACCCTAGTTAGAGGATGTTTTAAAAGTTTTTAATGTATAAATAAACTCCTCTCCAAACCTCTCCCCGACGCGGGGAGAGGCTTTAAAACCCCCATTCCCTGGTAGGGAAGGGGGGCTGGGGGGTTAGGTTTTTGGAAATTACTGGTTTTATCTAATACTTTTCAAACAACCTCTTAGAGGTTTTCCCTGAAAAAACGATTAAGTAATGGGACAGAATTAATTACACAACTGATTTTTCTGTTCCCAGTTAAGAGTTAAGAGTTTCCTCTCTCAACGAGTGAATTTAATTTTGTCCGACTACTTAATACTGAGGAACAGAAGCATCTACTTCTTGACTCCAAGCATTAATTCCCCCTTTCACATTTGTCCCAGCAATCCCCGCTGCCTTCAAGATAGCCAAGGCTTTCGCGGAACGCCCACCCATTTTACAATGAGCAATTAAACGGTGTCCATTAAGTAATTCCTTAACCTTCGCCACACCATCACCATTTTCAATATCTGGTAAGGGGACTAACACAGAACCGGGAATTCTCGCAATTTCATACTCATGAGGATTACGCACGTCTAGCAGCACAAAATCCTTTGCACCAGCATCTAATAACGCCTTCAATTCCTTCACAGTCATTTCTTGAATTTCCATTTGCTGTTTCGCTTCTTCGGCTTGGGCTTGGGGAATACCACAGAATTGTTCGTAATCTATTAGCTTGTCAATAACTGGACGGATGGGGTTAGGACGCAGTTTTAACTCCCGGAATTTCATATCCAAGGCATTATAAAGCACCAGTCTACCACTCAAGGTAGTACCATTGCCCAGAATAATTTTCACTGTTTCTGTAGCTTGAATAATCCCAATCATTCCCGGTAAAATTCCCAGCACTCCACCTTCTGCACAGGAGGGAACCATTCCTGGTGGTGGTGGTTCGGGGTACAAGTCACGATAGTTAGGACCACCCTCATAGTTAAAGACGGTGGCTTGTCCTTCAAACCGGAAAATAGAACCGTAGACGTTGGGTTTATCTAACAATACGCAAGCGTCGTTGACTAAATACCGAGTTGGGAAGTTATCAGTGCCATCAACAACGATATCGTAAGGACGGATAATATCCAGGGCGTTTTCGGAACTCAGACGAGTTTCATACAAATCAACCTGACAATGGGGGTTAATTTCATGAATCCGGTTTTTTGCTGACTCGATTTTGGGTTTACCTACCCAAGATGTCCCATGAATAACTTGACGTTGCAGGTTAGAGGTATCCACAACATCAAAATCAACAATACCAATTCTGCCTATACCTGCGGCGGCGAGATATAACAGCAATGGTGAACCTAGTCCACCAGTACCAATACACAATACACTGGCGGCTTTTAGGCGTTTTTGCCCTTCCATGCCCACTTCTGGCAAAATTAGGTGGCGGGAATAGCGTTCGTAGTCGTCTTTCGTCAACTGGATTTCATCCAGATTGGGATTTAGCATAGCAGTTGTATGAATCAGCGCGGAGTATTAATGTTAACTTAAATTTGCTAACTTTATCAGTTTAATTGTCTCGGCTGGAAACTGGTGGTTTTCATCCAGAGTCCAGCTTTGCCGTTCACTAGCTTGAGCATTTTGTACGGATAATATCACATAAGAGTATTCTATCCAAGCGTACATTCTATCCCATTCTGAGAGGGCTAGAACTATGGCTAACGCCACGCTACGCTATCAGCAAACCCTACTTAGGGCTTGCTGAATAAATGCAAGACGTATATATATCAAAGGTTTAAGTCTGCTAAAAAAGAAAATAGGTGCAAGATTGTTGAAGGAGACAGTCCCAAAAGCGTGCATTTTGGGTTGAATAAATCACAAAACTTAGGGATAACAGATAGCCCAAACTCTTGCCTCTTGCCTCTTGCCTGCCCTCACAGACAACTTTTTCAGCAAGCCCTACTTAGATAGTGGTTGTGCATCAGTCGGTTAAGCTAAAAAAATCGTCTCCTGGTTCGACTTTCCGATTGTGTTTTTCGTAAAGGCACTACTTCTGCTTCACTACCCTCTCTAGCTACTCGAATTAATAACGCAGAAGATAGCAAACTGGCAACCATGGAATTACCACCATAACTAAACATAGGTAAGGGTAAACCTGTAGTTGGTAAAGCACCTGTCGTTACACCAATATGTAATAATGATTGGCCAATCATAACAACTACTACACCAATTGCCACTAATTTGGATGTGATATTTTTGGATTTAAGAGCAATAATTAATCCTAATGTGGCAAATATGGCTAACATTATTAATAGTAAAATACTGCCAATAAAACCAAATTCTTCGGAAAAAATTGCGAAAATAAAATCAGTATCTTGAATTGGTAAATAAAATAACTTTTGTTGAGAAAGTCCAAATCCAGACCCCCAAGTTTGACCTGAACCTACAGCCAATAAACTTTGTACTAACTGATAACCATCTCCTGTAGCATCAGCCCAAGGATTCATAAAGGACATAATGCGTTTGCGTTGATATTCTTTGATACTAATACTAAGTAATGCTAAAAGTACGCCACCAAAGGCTGTTCCTCCCAAGTATTTATATGGTAATCCCGCTGCTAAGGCAATAAACCAAATTGTCATTCCGCAAAGTGCTGTGGTGCTTAAGTTAGGTTGGGCAAGAATTCCTAAAAGTACAAGACCAAAAACACCCAACCAAGATAACCGAATTCCCCAAGGTCGTTTTTCCCACTGACTAAAAAGTGTGGCACTTTGTAACACTAAAAAAGGTTTAATTAATTCCGATGGTTGGATAGGAATCGGTCCAATGGCTATCCATCTAGCCGCATCAAAGGCTTTTTTTCCTAATCCTGGTATTAATGTCAAAAAAATCAACATCAGGAAAAATATTAAAAACCAATGAGATACACCCAAGATTTTTCGCAATGGCAGATTAACAATGATGTTGAAAATAATTAGGGAAGCTATAGCCCAAAGAATTTGCCGTTTAAAATAATACAAACCGTCACCATGACGGGCATCAGCAACGGGATAGGATGCGGAAAAGAGGATGACTAGGCCGATGAACATCCACATTAATGTTAGCCAGCGCAATAGTCGGGCTTCTAAACCCCAGCTAGAAACGGAATTATCGAAAATTGGGATTAAACGGAGTAGATTCACAATTTGGTGATTGGTAATTGGTGATTTTTTTCTTTCTTCTTTCTTCTCCTGACTCCTGACTTCTGGGCGGGGAAACCCCGCCCCTACAGGAAATTCTATATTACGCCTTATGTGAGTTAAAAATATTGTGGTTTTATTAGGGTTTCCAGAGTTCTCTAGAACGATAATTCCAGAATCATCAACGGTATTACAAGGGTTTCCGCATTTAATTCACATAAGCCGTATATTTAAATTAAAACTAAGTTATCGCGGTGAATCACAGTATCTGCACCTTCATAACCTAGAATTAATGGAATTTCCCGTGAATGTTGTCCGCAAATTTTCTGTAATTCCCCACTATTATAATTCACCAACCCTCTAGCAATTTCATCACCATTACTATCACATAATTGCACCGCCTCTTGATTGTCAAATTCTCCTTCTACGGCTTTAATCCCCGCTGCTAATAAGGATCTCCCCGCTTTGACAACGGCGGCGATCGCCCCTTCGTCTAAATATAATTTTCCCCCCGGAATCAAACCATAGGCTATCCAACGTTTCCGGGCTGAGGTTGGTTCTGGTTGCGGTGCAAAATGTGTACCAATGAGTTCCCCTTGGATAATTTTTTCAATGTTCCGGGGAAATTGTCCTTGAGTAATCACTGTGCGGATACCAGCAGCGATCGCAATTCTCGCCGCTGAAATTTTCGTCATCATTCCCCCAGTCCCCCATTGAGAACCCTGTCCACCAGTTTGAATCTGTAAATCTGTCAGTTCTTGCATACTACTAACTAAACTAATTGGTTTAGCATCGGGTACGGAACGAGGGTCAGCCGAATATAATCTATCAACATCCGTTAATAAAAACAGCCAATCTGCTTCTACTAAACTGGCTACTAATGCAGACAGGGTGTCATTATCCCCAAATTTTAATTCTTCTACCGCTACTGTATCATTTTCATTAACTATAGGAATTACTCCCAAATCTAGTAATTCTTGAAAAGTGTTATTAGCATTGAGATAGCGGCTACGTTGTACCAAATCTGCTCTAGTCAATAATACTTGAGCAATAGGCTGTTGCAAAATACTAAATAAATCATCATATATACGCATTAATCTACCCTGTCCCACTGCTGCTATAGCCTGTTTTAAAGCTATAGTTTTGGGACGTTCCGTCAAACCTAACCGCGCACAACCAACTCCCACTGCACCGGAAGAAACTAAAATGACCCGATGTCCCTGTCGTCTCAAATCAGACAGAGTTTCCGCTAAGGTAGCAATGCTAGAAAGGGCTAATTGTCCTGTCTCTGGTTGAGTAAGGCTAGAAGTACCGATTTTAACAACAATTGTTTTGGTCATTAGTTAGTGGTCAGTTGTCACCAAAAAATTATACAGCGCCAATCCCTCTATAGTCAAGGTTGACGCTGTACGGGTTTATATTTATCTATTATCTGCTAGGGTCTTGTTTGGCTGACCCTGATGTTATTGAAATTAATAATCTCTGATTTTTTGCCAATTTGATCATTCCTTAACTATTTCTTTAGGTTTACTTTCCTGATGAATTATAAATTCTTGTTAAGATTCGTATCTTAATCAACACAGAAAAACGCCTATTACCTCTTCCCCGTAATAGATGCGCCCAATATCTCTGAGATCCAGACTTCAATATTACGGATAGGATGGGAACGGAGGGCTGTAAAATCGGGATGGATAATTGGTTCGACTAAAATTGTAAACATTCCCAAACGATTACCCGCTAAAACATCAGTAAACAAGCGATCGCCTACCATCCCCACTTGATGTGCGGGTAAATTCATCTCCTGTAAGGCCGCCCGAATTTTCCGGCGGGAGGGTTTAGCCGCACCTAAGTAGTAGGGTAAATCAAGAGAACGGGCAATACCACCAATTCGCGCCTCACTTAAATTATTACTAACTAACCACAATGTCGTACAAACCCGAATTTCTTCTATCCATGCTTGCAATTCTGGGAAAGTAGAACTTGTTGTCATCGGGACTAAAGTTTCATCTACATCTAATACTAGCCCTTTCAGCCCATATTGTCGGATCACATCTGGTGTCAGCGTCAAAACTGAACCTGCTAAAATCAAGTTAGGCTCTAATAGATGGTTGCGAGTCATAATTTTTTGGGTCAGGAGTCAGGAGTCAGGAGGAAGAAAGAAAGGAATAAAGAAAAATTTTAGGTTTAGATTTATACTGCAAAGGGTTCATAGTTTAACCAAGTATGAAACCCCTCTCCAAACCTCTCCCCGTTGCGGGGAGAGGCTTTGAACTTGTTCTTTGTATGATAAAAAAGTCCAGCTTTTAGCCGTTTTGAGTATATTTAGATTTTTGAATAAGGCAAAAGGTAAGAAGCAACAGTAATTAAATTACCAATTACCCATTACCCATTACCCATTACTCAACTTCGTTAAAAAGATGTTCTTCTAAAAGGGGTTGAAATTTACGGAACTCTTCAGGAGAAAGTAATTCTGGTTCACCAGTTTTAGTCATTCTCGCAAAAAAGAGCAGGGGATCAAGGGGAGTATAAATTGCATACTCTTGTTCATCATGATAAAAAGTGGCAATTTCCATTAATTGCTCTGGTTCTAAACCGTTTTCCTCATCTTCGATTTCTAAAGTAAAGAATTTCGATTCATCTTCAGGAGGCAACTCACCTGCTACAGTCAAAGCATAAGCAGTGTTCTTGAGAATCAGGTTTTGCTCAGAAAGCACAGCTTGAGCAGTGCCGAAAATTTCCTCTATCATCTCATCATCTTCCACCAAGACGGCTTCTTCTTCATCGCCATCGGCTTGCCAAGCAAAAATTTCTATTGGTGCATCTACAGGCAGAAGGAGAACATATTTTTCTCCCTCTACATCGAGGGTATGCTCGATGTAACATTCTAGTGTTCGTTTTAGCTCATCTGTTAAAATCAGAGAACTTTCGGAATCGTGATCATTGTCTTCAGGGAGTGGAGATGAATACATAGGTGAATTATGTAACTGTAACAATACTCTTATATATGGAAATCATTGAACCGCTAAATGACAGCCGATGTCAACCATAAATTCAGAGATAGAAGTAATAGTTTTTAGAATACCATGTTAAAAGGGATTACTCATCAGCAAATGTTACCGATCGCATTGCTGAACTACGTCTAGCATCTAGCCACTGTTGTAAAATCAATGCAGCAGCCTTACGGTCAATTAAACCCTTATTTCTTGATGGAGAGCGATTTTCAGCTATTAGCAGTTGTTCTGCTTGATAAGAAGTTAATCTTTCATCCATATATTCCCAGGGAAGTTTAAGTGCTGCCGCCAATCTAGCCGCAAATTTTTGGACATGACGGGCTTGAAAACCGATAGAACCATCCATTGAATAAGGTAAACCGACAATGAGAATTTGCACTTGTCGCTCATTGACTATTTGCTGAATTTTCTCGACATCTTCGACAAAAGACTTACGCTCAATTGTGGTTATACCCGTAGCAATTAACCCTGTGCCATCACATCCAGCTAAACCAATGCGTTTACTACCAACATCCACGCCCAAGGCGGAAATAAATGATTGTGATGGCTGTTGGGAGATCGTGCTATTGTTGCTCATGGGGTTCATCTGGGGCTGAATCTGATGGAGAAGGTGTGTCTATTATATTAGGGTTTTGATGAGTGAACGCAACAATTTCCGACTGCACTGGTACAGTTCTTTCTGGCTGTACCTGCTGTGGTTGCGGCATCCATGACATTCCTCCAGGAATAGGTTTCCGGGTTGGTTGCAGTCCTTGTAACATTTCCTGCCACTGAATCCCTTCTAGGGAGACAAATTTCGATTCTCGCAGTTTATGCCAGACGGAACGAGACATGATCAGGGTATGTTCTTGACGTTTAGCCCCAATGCGCTCTAAATATTCTTCTCTTTCTGGTTGATAGTCAGAGGAAGCTAATTGTAATCCCTGTTGGGGAAATTCTTGGGCGATGCGGGCTAATTGAGATAATAGTTCAGGATACAACCAAGTATAGGCAGGATGAACTGTCAGGGTGGCGATATGGGGTTTTGTCCCGGTGCGATCAAGTTGCACCTGAAAGTAACCAATGGCTGCTTTCCGCTGGGGTTCAAAGACATAACCACTAACAACTTCGGTTTTTGTCATCCACTGCTTGAGGGCATCACCAATAGCACCAAACAACGTGGTTTTAAAGTCGTGGGTGTGCCGATCAAATACTTGCCTTACCAGAGGTGGCATTGATGCTGTATCTAGTTGATAGAGTAAGGGAGCATCAGCATTGCTGACTGGTAAGAGGTTGGGTAAATCTGGCTCGGTTTGAATTAATTCTGCTAATAACTGGGGACTAATTTCCCAGTAGGTCATTTCTGCTAAACGTTGAAATCCATTGTGGCGATACAGGGCTAGGGCATCAACATCATTAATGTTAACTTCTAATACCCATGTCCGTGCTTCTAAAATGGATTCAAAGCAATGGCGCAGTAGTTGTGAACCCACTCCCAGGCGATCGCCCGTTCCTGCCAACATCACTCGATCAATTCGCCAAGTGCTGCGAGTGCGGTTGAAAGGCGATACTTGAATCATTCCCAGTAGCATCCTGCCCTGTTCGGCAACATAGCTCCAGAAGCGGTACTGTAATGGATTGGGAAACCAACTTAAGAATTTGAGTAACCCATACCAGCGTTTTAACCATTGCATTTGCCCCATGGCCGCATCAGCTTCTTGGGGAGACAGATGGGACAATGATTCTTGAGTTAAGCGATCAATTCCTTCCAAGTCCCGATGTTGGACTGGTCGGATAACAACGCTGAGGTTTCGAGGGAGTAGTGAAGTCATTTTGATTCAAGCCGCCATTTAAACTTTACAAAATATGATTGGTGATGTAATACTGCAATCATTTTAATGGCTTTTTGCTCTTAGGTCTTGCTTCCCAAGAGTGATTTTCTTAACTAAACGCGTGAAAAAATATAAAAAGCAGAAACTGTGAGTATACCTTTGGGGTGAAAACCACAATGTCTGCTTCTATTGTAGGATAATTCTAGTGACGTACTCCACACACTCCCTTTCAGGTGAGTGTGGGCTTCTCAGTGACTCCTCTATGAGGACATTAACTGAGCTTTAAGACCGTGCGCCCCACGGTTCTTTGGTTTTGAGATTTGTTTTTTGTTTTGTAGGCTGC
>NZ_JAQMSE010000190.1:0-6829 GCF_028330045.1 Aphanizomenon sp. CS-733/32 | reverse complement strand
TGGGTTTCGGGCATTTTAACGTGATTTTTTGATGATTTTTGAGCGCTCGCTATTGAGCAGAAGTTAATCACCAAAAGCCTGAAACGAGGGATTTTCGTTCATGCACATCATGGTGAATTTGTACAGTGCGTAAGTCCTAAATATTTTACCGAAAACTCTCATATCTCGTCTGTTTATGCCAAAAAACAACCGCCTCCATGATGGTAAGCGGTTCTGCACAATTCAATAGACATCTCCAAAAAAGTAGAGACGTTCCATGGAACGCCTCTACTACAAGGGTTTTGTGTCAAGCATCTTTAAACTCGGCCTATGTTTATTAAATAGAATTTTAAGATAGTTCTTCCTTATCAATCCCATGATAACAAATTCAAAATCAATTGTCAAGCCCCAAATCCCAATTTTCGGCGGGAAAAATCAAAAAGTTTTTAATTCTTCATAAAGTCATGAAAACATCATAAACGGTCTTTTGAAAAAGATTAGCTAACAGATTGTAACCAAGTTTGTAAATCTGTAACTGAGGTAAAATCTAACAAGGCTTCTCCTAATTCCTCCAGTTGTGCAACCGGTAATTTTTGGACTTGTTGAATCAATGATGAGTCCATTGTACCAATGCGGCGATTTAACTGACGGATAATCAGAAGTTGTTCTCCTTGTTGCAGTCCTTCTTGTAGTCCTTCTTGTCTAGCGAGTTCTCGCTCTTGTTGATAAAGTGGTGCTAATCTCATAATCAACTCCCTATCTTCTGCTTCTATTTCTGGACTTTGATTTATTCTCAAGTTCTGTTGCAGGTTGTAAAGTAATAGGACTTACGCAAGATTCATGGAATAACGAACCACAGAGGCACAGAGGTCACGGAGAAATGAGGATTTGAGAGACATTTTGCGTAAGTCCTGATTTCTTCTGTTGAGGCTGGGTTGCGAAATGGTTCAAATATGGCTAGTGTGGTGGCTAGTTTACCTAATAAACCTAATGATGCTATATCCGCTTTTTGTTCAAGAAATGGTGTAAATAATACGTCTATTTCCCGTACTTCTCCAGATACATGACTGGGTGCTTCTACTTTTCCATAAGGTTTTAGCAGTTCTTCTAAATAATCTTTGGCGAATTGGTCATGTATAAATTTCGTCATTTATTCGACCTTTGCTAATACATATATTAATTTAACATTTTTGGGGTCATGGCGATCGCATCCCACATCTGTGTTATTAGTTAACCATGAAAGAGAGGTTCCATCCCAGGTAAAGGGGAGTAGGGGGAGTAGGGGAAATATCTATTATCCATTACCTATTACCCATTACCTATTACCTATTACATTGGCAACACGATGTTTGATAACTTTTGCTGGTACACCTACCGCAATGGAATAAGGGGGAATATCTTTATTGACTACTGCACCTGCACCAATAATGCTACCTTCACCAATGGTAACTCCATCTAATACAGTCACACCATGTCCTAGCCAACAGTCATCTTCAATAGTAATTCCCTCACGAGTCACACCCTGCTGTTTCATGGGTAGTAACAAGTCTGTAAAAACATGATTATTGGCATAGATGCCACAATGAGAAGCTATCATACAGTTTTTACCAATGCGGATATCTCCCTGACCAGCAATACACACGCCAGGAGCTATATAAGTATTTTCATCAATATATATAGAAGTATTATCCATGCATCCAATGTCCACATTTCGCTCAATTGTGACTTGATTACTAATATATATTCTATTGTTTTGATGTCCTTTGGCATCTAAACGCACACCCTTGAAGATATTCACTCCATTCCCAATTTCAATAAATGAACTTCCAGTTATTTCCACTCCATGTTGAATAAAAACTTTATTACCCATGCTGCCAAAAATATTTTGATATACCAATCTTCTTAGCTGTGGTCCCATTGCAATTGTTGGTAAATCTCCCAATAAAGTAGTGATTAATAGTTCTTGAAATCTTTGAATTTTTGCAGGATATTTTTGTTCAATCATGATACATATCTCATCAATAAATCATTTCTAAGACAGAAGGAATTCAGGAAGATAAAAGATAATCTTCCTCAATACTAGAAGCAAGCAAATTCATCCATAAGACTCCCAAAATATCTACAAAGTTCCCAATTATGGCAATACATAAGTTTGCCTACAGTTGTCAATTGTGTACTCAATTACTGAAAAAATCTCGATTTAAACAGTTTTGCAATGATGTCTAAATAAGTTATTTGATCTAAGTTTAGACTCATTTTTATATGCACCTCTATTGAATTAATCAGCAACGTTAATCACCTTTTTCTGGGTTGCATAAATTCACTAGCTAATATCAGTGCATAGCAGTAGTTAGTCTCAGTTAATCTCTCGGCAAGTAATTGGACAGAACTAATGACACACACTGTTTTTTGTTCTCTGATAACCTGATTGAAGTTAATTTTGTCAAACTACTGATGAGATTAATTTGGTAAACATATCAACTTTTACTGTATCGGGAAAGTTGAGACAGTTGGTAATGCAACTACGAATACAGAAATATTCATGCAGATCAATTACCAGGAATTTTTGCTATGTTTTTTCCACAAATTGTCTTAAATATTTGTGTTTTCACAACAATGAATTTCCGTAGGTATTAATAGTGCTAGAATCACTTCTTTTGTGTCACAATTTGATTTTTATTCAATTGGGATGATTATTTTTAAATAAAAACTACTATGGTGGAGTGTCTCCCACATCTGCCATGATGTTAAAATTCACCATTGGTGCAAACAAGAAGGCACTACCGCGACTGCTGTGGCGGCTTTCTTGTAAATAACTTGTAGAGTATACGGCTCTAATCATGTTGCACACAAATGATTTATAGACTAAGTAAATTACATTTCCAATTACAGAATTGTTGTTTGGGAGCAATTGCTATTAAGCATAACATATTTTCGATTGGGTGAACAAGTTTTATCAAAAAAGATTAAACGGCTTATGTGAATTAAATGCGGAAACCCTTGTAATACCGTTGATGATTCTGGAATTATCGTTCTAGAGAACTCTGGAAACCCTAATAAAACCACAATGTTTTTAACTCACATAAGGCGTATTAAGGTAATAAATACAGCAGAATTCAGCAGTAAAAATGGGTTACTGTTCGGCTTTGAATTTAGAGCGTGTACTTCATTAATCTGCAATTTGCTGTAATATATTTAGATCCCTGACTTGTGAAAGAAGTTGGGAATCTTGGATTTAGATTTACTCAATCAATAAAATTTAATTTGTTTTAATTAAGTTTGGACAAAACTGTGAAGTGATCTACTGGTAACAGAGCTTTGTGACCTGTTTGCAGTAGCACTTTGCGATCGCTATTTTGCCTATATACACAGCAGATAATTAAATTTTACTAAAACTTTAGCCATAAATCAGGAAACCCCGTAGACTCAGGACACCTTTTAGTTTCATGTTTATCTCTAGAAATTAAATAGTTGCCAATTCTTAACAAAGTCATCAAACGTTGACAAATACGGTATAAAGAGTTGGCAATATTAGGTAAAAACAGTAAACAATATCCATAGCTGAACTTAAAGTTTTTCTAAACTATGCAGCCAATTCGTACTTTTAATGTATCTCCTTCACTACCCTCCAGACTAGAACCCCTGCGGAAACTAGCCTATAATCTCCATTTTGATTGGAATGTGGAGAGCAAAGACCTATTTCGGCGTTTAGATCCTGATTTATGGGAATCTACCCACCATAATCCAGTATTGATGCTGGGAACTATTAGTCAAAGCCGACTATTAGAAGTTGTTGAAGATGAAGGCTTTTTAGCGCAAGTAGATCGAGCAGCGCGGCAGTTAGAAGATTATTTGCAGGAATACACTTGGTATAAAAAACAAAAAAATCAGCATCAGAAGGAATGTTACGCCTATTTTTCTGCTGAATTTGGGTTAGTAGATTGCTTACCTATCTATTCAGGTGGTTTGGGTGTACTCGCAGGAGATCACCTGAAATCTGCGAGTGATTTGGGATTACCTTTGGTGGGTGTGGGCTTATTATATCAACAAGGCTACTTTGCCCAGTATCTTAATGCTGATGGTTGGCAGCAGGAACGCTACCTCATCAATGATTTCCATAATATGCCCTTGCATTTGGAACGCAACCCCGATGGTACAGAATTACGGATTGCGGTAGATTATCCTGGACGTAAGGTATATGCACGGGTGTGGCGTGTTCAGGTGGGAACCGTACCTCTGTATATGCTTGATACTAATATTGAGCCGAATAAGGCTTACGACCACGATATCACCGATCAGTTATATGGTGGTGATATAGATATGCGTATCCATCAGGAGATTATGCTGGGGATAGGTGGGGTGCAAATGCTCAAAGCCTTGGGCTATGAAGTCACTGCTTACCACATGAATGAAGGTCATGCGGCTTTCTCAGCTTTAGAACGCATTCGCATTTTGATTCAGGAAAAAGGACTGAATTACAGAGAAGCTAAACAGGTGGTGTCTTCTAGTAATATTTTCACTACCCACACTCCAGTTCCCGCGGGAATTGACTTGTTTGCTCCTGATAAGATCTTGCATTATTTGGGTTACTATGCAGATATTTTTGGTTTACCGAAAGAGCAGTTTTTAGGTTTGGGACGAGAAAATACTGGTGATTTGTCTGCACCTTTCAGTATGGCAGTTTTAGCACTGAAGATGGCGACATTCTCTAATGGTGTGGCACAATTGCATGGTGTTGTTTCCCGGCAGATGTTCCAAGGTTTGTGGCAGAAAGTTCCTGTGGAAGAAGTGCCAATTGCCGCCATTACTAACGGTGTCCATGCCCGCAGCTGTGTAAGTAAATCTACGCAAGAGCTATACGATCGCTATCTGGGTCCAAACTGGTCATCAGCACCACCAGATAGCCAATTGTGGGAACGCATGGATGCAATTCCCGATGAGGAGTTATGGCGGAATCACGAGCGCTGCCGTTTGGATATGGTGTTGTATGTTCGAGAACATTTAGTCAAACATTTGCGCGATCGCGGTGCTTCCGCTTCTGATATTGTTCAGGCACAAGAGGTGCTTGATCCTAACGTTTTCACAATTGGCTTTGCCCGTCGTTTTGCTACTTACAAACGCGCTACTCTCTGGATGCGTGATTTGGAAAGAATTAAAAAGATTTTACTCGCTAACAAAAACCGCAAGGTGCAGTTTGTGATTGCTGGGAAAGCACATCCTAAAGATATTCCTGGTAAAGAATTAATTCGGGATATTAACCGCTTTATCCGTGAACACCATTTAGAAAAACAGGTGGTATTTGTCCCTAACTACGATATTCACATCGCCCGCTTAATGGTAGCAGGTTGTGATATCTGGTTAAATACTCCCCGTCGTCCCCGTGAAGCTTCGGGGACAAGTGGCATGAAAGCTGCTATGAATGGTTTGCCAAATCTCAGTGTTCTTGATGGTTGGTGGGACGAAGCGGACTATGTTCGCACCGGTTGGGCGATAGGACATGGTGAAAACTATGATGATCCTAATTACCAAGATGAAATAGAAGCTAACGCCCTCTATGAGTTGTTAGAAAAGGAAGTTATTCCCCTATTCTATGATCATCGTGATGGTGATGGTTTGCCTCGTCCTTGGGTAGCAAAAATGAAAGATGCGATTCGGTTGAATTGTCCTTTCTTTAATACAGCCCGGATGGTGCGAGAATATGCAATGAGAGCTTATTTCCCGGCGAGCGATCGCTATCATACCCTCACCGTTGATAATTATAGCCCAGCCAAGGAATTAGCCGCTTGGAGAGCAAAATTAGGTGAACACTGGTTTAACATCAAAATCAAAGATGTTGACGTATCCGCAGCATCAGACATTGAAGTTAATCAAACTGTAGCGGTGAAAGCTAAGGTAGATTTAGCAACTTTGAAAAATGATGATGTGCAAGTAGAACTATATCAAGGCTCTATAGATGCAAACGGTGATATTGTCAATGCTGTACCTGTAATCATGGATTATCAAGGACAAGATCCAGAAAATTCCAGTCTTTATACCGCAAATATCACCTACACAACCTCTGGTTTGCAAGGTTTATCTTTGCGTGTCCTACCTCGAAATCAATACCTCTCTAGTCCCTATGAACCCAGATTAATCGCCTGGGCGGAATAATCTGTCCTATTACCAACACCTTATAAGCCTCCTCCTTGCTTGCGGGGAGGGGGTTGGGGGTGGGGTTTTACTACTGACTTCCGACTCCTGCTATAAAAACCGCCATAACAATTTTATTGTGTAACTTGAAGTAACCGATTTAAAACGACTTTACCTCTATCAATTACCTGAACACGAATATAATTGGGATCATTTGGTCGGTAAGTAACTTGATATTTTGTTCCATTATTATTCCAAGTATAAATTTGACGTTCGTGAGAACCAGAAGTAACAACACCAGATAAATTAATAGAAGTATTTTTGGGAATATGCTTCCCATAGTATTGATAGGAGTTATTGGTAAACTTTAAAGTCACCGTCCACTCTTGATCACTAAATGTATTATTGGGATAATTAAACTTTTGTACAGCCATAGCTTGGTGAGGAATAGCCGTATCCATAATTGCAGGTGTGGAAATTCCCAAAATTGCTGATAAAATGATAGCCTTAGAATCCATAATCTTCAATCTTTAATTTGCTAAACTTGTGACGTATTTTTGTACAGAAATTGCAATTCTCACTTACAGCAGTTTGAGATCAAACGCGGTACAAAGATGGTAAACTTTAAAGATGTAAAAAAAATAAAATAATTGAGATGTATGGCAGCAGCATATTCGATTGATATAAGACAGAAAATATTAAGTGCTTGGCAAAATAAAGA
>NZ_JAQMSE010000189.1:0-8900 GCF_028330045.1 Aphanizomenon sp. CS-733/32 | reverse complement strand
TGAGTTGGTCATGGATGCTAATCCATGTCCCATCTTGTCGCCAATTGCGGAAATATGTATATACAGTTGGCCATGGGGGAAAGTCTCCGGGTAAGTTTCGCCATGTACATCCTTGAGTTAATACATAAAAGATGGCATTAATTTTTACTCAAAAGTTCGATAGCCGCTTGATATTGAGCATCTGCCTTTGTCCCAATTTGCTCACGGCTGATTGATGTTTGGGGAATAATTTGATCTGGCTTAATTCCCAACTTATTAATATCTCGATGGTTAGGAGTTTCATATTTAGCAATTGTCACCGCCAAACCAGAACCGTCGGATAATTCAAACAAAGATTGAATTAAACCCTTACCAAAAGTCGTTTCTCCAATTAATTGGGCGCGATGATTATCTTGTAAAGCACCTGCGAGGATTTCGCTGGCGCTGGCAGTTCCTTTATTAACGAGAATTACTAAAGGATCTTTAGTTAAAGCCGGTCCAAAGGCTTCATAGGTTCCCTGAATGCCTTGACGGTTGGCAGTGTAAACGATTGTTCCAGAGTCCAACCATAAACGAGCAGTTTCAATTCCCGCTTGTAAGAGTCCACCGGGATTATTTCTTAAATCAAGAATATAGGCATCTGCGCCTTTTTTTTCTAAAATAGAAATAGCGTGTGCCAACTCAGTAACGGCATTGGCACTAAATTGACTCAGTGATAGATAACCAATCTTGGTTCCTTGGGGGGATAATCGTAAATCAGCAACAACAGGATTCAGCGAAATGCGATCGCGTACCAAGATAACTTCCTTGTCCTGTTCTCCTTCCCTGGCAATTAACAAAGTAACCACACTGCCCATTGGTCCTCGCATTCGCGCCGCCGCCTCATCAAGAGTCAGATTCTCTGTAGATAAACCCTCAATCTGCAAAATGCGATCGCCTGGTTTTAAACCCGCCTTATCCGCCGGAGAATTGTTAATAGGTGTAATTACCTCCAACACACCGGTTTGGGGATTGAGCGTAATTTGTAAACCCACACCAGTTAACTCTCCAGAAGTGCTAACCTGCAAACTCCGATATTTCTCAGGATCAAGAAACCGGGTAAAAGGATCATCCAAACTCTTCAGCATCCCCTGAATAGTAGTATAGGCTGCTTCATGATTAGCAAAATGCCCTTTTAACGCCTTTTGTCGTACATCAAGCCAGCTTTGATGGTTAAAAGTGCCATCTAAATAAGAGCGATTAACAATTCGCCATACTTCATAAACTAACTTCTGTTCTGGAGTCAAAGCCGAAGCCGGCGGAACATATCCTCCCAAAACCAAACCGAAAAGCAATAGTAGCAACCATCCTAGCCGCCAAACCCGTTTGTGAATGAACCCTAATTTCAGTGCCATCTCAGACTCAAATTCCCTAAAAATTTCTGTAATGCTCAGTTGCTGATGAAATCTATCTCTCGACTATGTTACTTTTTTTATAGAAGAAGTGCATTCTTCTCATAAAGTTGCTAGTCCAAATTTATGAGCTGCCCATTCTTCCTGATCAACGATAAAATCATCTTTGGAGTCAACATAGTTAGCGTTGGCTCGTAAAGACAAGGAGACAGGAATATCTATCAAAGATAGGGTGAGTTACACCCAAATTTACGCTCGTGGACAAATAGAAGCCCATTCTCTTGGATGAAGCGAGAAGCGAACCCTCTAACTGAGGTTAGTTGAATAGTCATGTCCGACTAAGCTTCGCATAACAAAACTTATCAACCGCAATCTATTTTTAGGACCTTAAGATTGTATGGCTAACGTCTATGACTGGTTTGAGGAACGCTTGGATCTCCAAGAAATTGCTGATGATATCACTACCAAATACGTTCCTCCCCACGTTAACATCTTCTACTGCTTAGGTGGAATTACCCTAGTCTGCTTCCTGATCCAGTTCGCCACCGGATTTGCGATGACATTCTACTACAAACCTACCGTAGCTGAAGCTTTCTCCTCCGTAGAGTACATCATGAATGAAGTCAACTTCGGTTGGTTAATTCGCTCCATTCACCGCTGGTCAGCCAGCATGATGGTATTAATGATGATTCTCCACGTTTTCCGCGTTTACCTCACAGGTGGCTTCAAAAAGCCCCGCGAACTGACCTGGATCAGCGGTGTCGTCCTCGCAGTTATCACCGTTTCCTTCGGTGTAACAGGCTACTCTCTCCCTTGGGACCAAATTGGTTACTGGGCTGTAAAAATTGTTAGTGGTGTACCAGAAGCCATTCCCGTAGTCGGCGTTCTTATCTCCGATTTACTTCGTGGTGGTTCTAGTGTTGGTCAGGCCACCCTTACCCGCTACTATAGCGCCCACACCTTCGTTCTCCCTTGGTTAATTGCCGTCTTCATGTTGTTCCACTTCTTGATGATTCGCAAACAAGGTATTTCTGGACCTTTGTAATTAAAGTTATTAGCAAATAGGCGAAACTTGTGTTTCCAGATCATCGTAGTTTGTTTTAAACTAAAGAGAAAATACAGCAGAATTGAGGAGTCAGGAGTCAGGAGTCAGGAGTAAAACTGGCTTTGTGTATAAGTTTCAATTTAGATTTTGTACCTCCTAACTATGCCACCTGCTGTAACTTGTCAGTTGTAGACATAAACTACTATCGGAAACTCAAGCTAGGTGTATTGTTGATAGCTTTCATCAATACTTTAAATTCACTTCAGCCGGAGAGCGCATTTAGAAATGTCAACCCAAAAAAAACCGGATCTGAGCGATCCCAAATTAAGAGCTAAACTTGCCCAAGGTATGGGTCACAATTACTATGGTGAACCAGCTTGGCCTAACGATTTGCTCTATATATTCCCAGTCGTAATTATGGGTTCTTTCGCCTGTATTGTGGCTCTAGCAGTCCTAGAACCCGCTGTCATCGGTGAACCAGCCAATCCTTTCGCTACTCCTTTGGAAATTTTGCCAGAGTGGTACTTATATCCTGTATTCCAAATTCTCCGCTCACTACCTAGTAAACTATTAGGTGTGTTAGCAATGGCTGCTGTACCCCTGGGCTTAATTCTCGTTCCCTTTTTAGAAAACGTGAATAAGTTCCAAAATCCTTTCCGCCGTCCCGTAGCAACAACAGTATTTCTTTTTGGTACTCTTGTTACCATCTGGTTAGGTATTGGTGCTGCAATGCCATTAGACAAATCCTTAACTTTAGGATTATTCTAAGGTAGTTGTAGTTACACTTAAAACTAAATCTAGTAGCGTCTGTGATTTTCAAGAGTATATACAGGATCATATCTGAACAAATAGCCGTAATTATTTGATGGTCTACTTGTGACTGGTATTTTTCAAGAGATATACTTTTGAAGATCAACAGCCGCTAACTGAACTAAAACTGCGGGAAGCGTATATGAGTGATGAGGATAGAGTTGCAGGAGTCGGGAGTCAGGCGTGAAAGCCTGTTGTGGATGGAGTTTCATGAATACCTACGGTACCTTGACACGAACAATTCATGTCCTAACCACCTTGACCGTTGCTATAAAACCAAAATATCTCTAATCTAATCATCACCATTCCTAAATGTGAACTTCTCAAATCACAAAAACACAACTACTGTTCAATTACTTTCTATTCAAGTCACGGTCAATGCTTAGCATAGTGCAGCAAGACCATCGAACGGTAAGGAGCGATCTTAAGCTCTTAAATCCAGTGCAACAATGGTTTGAAGAATTCTGTCACCAATATTTACCTAAATATGGCTGGTCAGATAGCCAACTTTATCGTCTCAACCTAGCTTTAGCAGAAGGTTTTACCAACGCAGTTCGTCATGCTCATCATGCTTTACCACCGGAAACAACTATAGAAATTCAAGTCAGTTTATGGACTGATAGGCTGGAAGTGAGAATTTGGGATTATGGAAAACCATTTAATCCTGATGTGATCACTGAGCCAGCGCCGGGAACTCTACAAGTAGGTGGATATGGATGGTTTTTACTCCGCCGTTTGGCGGATAAAGTTGTATATGAACGTGATTCAGATGGTAGGAATTGCCTGTTAATTGTTAAATATTGTTTAGAAGAACAGCAAAATTAGCAAAAGGTAAGAGCCAAAAGACTTTCAGGGATTTTACTTTTTGTAACCTACCTCGGTTTTTTCAAGCGAACTTACTTACATTTGTAGTTGTTTTATGGTGTTTGTTATAATCAGACCAAGCTAAAAAACCTTTTTTTCCACTAAGAAATAATTTTTAAAGAAGAGTTAATATTTTATTAGCACAAAGCAAGAGACATGACCTTTAAAAAATTGCAATTTAATTTTGAGAAAATCCGTCCCTGGCTAACCCTGTTAGCGATCGCCTGGTTATTAGCATCATTGGGATTGGGCTGGTTAGTTAATTCCTTAGTAATTATTTTGGGGTTATTGTTTTTGTTGCCTGTGATAGCATTCTTGGGGTTTCGCTGGTGGTTAGAAAAGAATTTAGTTACTAACCAGTGTCCCGTCTGTGGATATGAATTAACAGGGATAAATAACAGCCAAGTACAATGTGCTAACTGTGGTGAACAACTATTGGTTAAAAACTTTCAATTCCAACGCTTCACACCAGAGGGAACAATTGATGTAAAAGCGGTTGAAGTGCAAGCCCAATCACTGGAAGATTAGCACCGCAAGGCGGAAGTCAAAAGTCAAAAGTCAAAAGTCAAAAGTAAGATGGAGTAAGATTTTTAGCGATTGGGAATGGTTGTCTCATTTACGCCGCAGTGTATTAGTAAGTTGTCACCTGAGTTCGACATAAGATAATTTTTGGAAAACTACCCCAAATATGAGTCTCAAACCCTTATGATCTCGTTGAAAAAATCATAACTCTGTTCTCGTAGCGTCTCCGAAGGAGAAACTCCTAACACCGAACTCAGGTGTTGTCAGTTGTCGGTTGGAATCTAGAAGGGTGAATTTAGGAAACTTGCCCATTGATCTAGATGTTTGAGAAAATGTGGTTGTTGTAGTTCAGACAGCCAGAGAATCAAGGCATCCTCATTGTTATCTTTGTAATAACCCCGTCGTTTTCCCGCAGTTTTGAAACCAAATTTTTGATACAAAGAAATAGCAACGTGGTTAGAATCACGGACTTCGAGGGTAGCCCTCTCCAAACCAATATCCACCGCAGTTTGCAGCAGGGAATATAATAGAGCTTTTCCCAGTCCTTGACCATGATATTGGGGGTGAACTGCCAAAATTGTAATGTGTGCTTCCTCTAAAATTGACCAGAAGCACCCCATTCCTAGCAATTCGCAGTGATTAAAAGGTGAAAATAAACCCAAAAAATGACTATTAGGACTTTCTAACTCTCGTAGGTAGCCTTCCATAGTCCATAAACCATCAAAACAGGCTTTATCTAGTTCTAATAGTTCGGTTAGATTATCTGTGGTTAAAGATTGAATTTTTAAGTCGGATGAAATCACAATTTTTGAGGATTGAGGAAGGTTAATTACCAATTACCAATTATCCATTACCAATGAGAGGGTAAACTGGAAATTAGGACATATACTCATGGCCTAATTTTTCACAAAGACAACTCTTATTAGTTATGGTATCGACTTACCCTGTCGAAGTTCAACTTTCTGGCCGTCAATATTTACAGTCAACAACTGGTGACAGTGCGGATATTTCTCCTAATCAACAACTCTTACCTTTGACAGCGAGAGTTAATGATCATGATCATCTGGAAATCGGTGGGTGTGATGTCACAACCCTAGTTGAACAGTTTGCTTCACCTTTATATATTTTAGATGAGGAAACCCTGCGGACAGCTTGTAGACAATATCGAGATACCTTCAAGGAATATTACAAGGGAGAATCTCAGGTACTTTATGCTTCTAAGGCCTGGAATTGTTTAGCTGTTTGTGCGATTGTGGCCTCAGAAGGGTTAGGAATTGATGTAGTCTCCGGTGGCGAACTTTATACTGCGCTGAATGCAGGTATGAGTCCTGATAAAATTTACTTACATGGAAATAATAAATCTCATGACGAGTTAGTTTTAGCGATTCAGTCTGGATGTACCATTGTAGCGGATAACTGGCATGAATTAGATATGCTGGTGAAGATAGCCGGGGAGAATATGGAAAATTCTTCTCCTTCGCCCATTCGGATCATGCTACGCTTAACTCCTGGGATAGAATGCCATACTCACGAATATATTCGCACTGGACACTTAGATAGTAAATTTGGTTTTGATCCTAATGATTTACAAGAGGTGTTTGCCTTTGTGAGTCAAGAGCCTAGTTTAAACTGTGTGGGGTTACACGCTCATATTGGTTCACAAATTTTTGAACGTCAACCACATAGAGATTTAGCGGCTGTGATGGTGCAGTGGTTAAGAGATGCGGCTAAACATGGTTTGCAGGTGACAGAATTAAATGTTGGTGGTGGTTTAGGGATTAAATATACAGAATCTGATGATCCCCCAACTATTGTGGAATGGTCGAAGGCAATTTGTGAAGTTGTACAAGCTGCTTGTATATCGGAAAATTTGCCTTTACCAAAGTTACTCTGTGAGCCAGGGCGATCGCTTATTGCCACATCTTGTGTTACTGCTTATACAGTTGGTGCTACCAAAGTCATTCCCGAAATTCGCACTTACGTGGCGATTGATGGCGGAATGTCAGATAATCCCCGTCCTATCACCTATCAATCAGTTTATCGGGTGGTGGTTGCGAATAAAATATCTGCTCCTTGCACCGAAATCGTGACATTGGCGGGTAAACATTGCGAATCGGGAGATATTCTGATTAAAAATGCCCAACTGCCAAAAACTGAAGCAAATGATATTCTCGTAGTTATGGGAACTGGTGCATACAATTACAGTATGGCATCTAACTATAATCGCCTCCCCCGACCGGCAGCAGTTGTAGTGGCAAATGGCGAAGCAAATTTAATTTTGCAGCGCGAAACTTATCAAGACTTGATTCGACAGGATTGCCTACCAGAAAGACTTAAATAGTCCGTAGTCAGTGGTCAGGGGTCAGTGGTTAAAAAATCACAAATGACAAATGACAACTGACGACTGACAACTGACAAATGACTATAAGAATCCAGATGTCATGAGAGATTGGTGGAAGCAATGGCTGATAAACCTGGGAGATTGGTCGCAGTCCTTGCTCCTTGGGACTCTGGATATGATGTTGGTGCTGGCACTGACATACATGATCCTGGTGATTATTAGTGAACGGCGCACATTATGGATGGTGCGAGGGTTTATAGTCTTAATGCTTTGCTCGGCGCTCAGTGGCAAGTTAGGATTACCTCTGCTAAATTTTGTTCTGGAAAAATTGGTGATTGGCTGTGCTGTGGCTATGGCTGTGGCGCTGCAATCAGAATTTCGCCGTTTTTTGGAACAATTGGGACGTGGGGAATTTTGGCAGTTATTTCAAAATAATGCTAGAGCAATTCCTAAGTCGGATAGTGTAATTGATGAAATTGTTGATGCAATTAAAGAGTTATCAAAAAATCGGATTGGCGCTTTACTAATTTTAGAAACCACAGGACCTATTGAAGAACAAGATTTTTCAGTGCCAGGGGTGAAGCTAAATGCTGAAGTTTCTAAAGAACTGATCCAAACTATTTTTCAACCAAAAACCTTGCTACATGATGGAGCAACGTTAATTCGTGGTTCGCGCATTGTGTCATCTGGTATAATTCTACCACTTTCAGGACGCACAGCGTCGCGGCAGTTGGGAACACGCCACCGGGCGGCAATGGGAATTACTGAAAGGGTCGAAAATTGTATTTGTGTTGTTGTATCTGAAGAAACGGGTTCTATTTCCTTAGCGGAAAAGGGAACTCTATATAGACCACTAACTATTAAAAAGCTCAAAGAGTCCTTAGAGGCTCGATTTTCTCCGACTGTAGATCGGGAAGCTCATGCACCTGGTCTTTTAAGTTTAGTTCGTCAACTTGGTGATCAATCACTAAAATTAATGTCCCGGTTACTTGGCTTACCTTGCCTTCGACACGCTACCCGTAGGGGTACGACCGCTTCTCAAGATAAAAAATGAAAACACAACAAACTGAATTGCAATATTTACCTCTTGATTTAAAACAAGAATTACTACCTCAGCACGTCGCAGTAATTATGGATGGTAATGGCCGATGGGCAAAAAGTCGTGGTCTACCCCGCATTATGGGTCATAAAGCTGGTGTCAATGCTCTCAAGGATTTGCTGCGCTGTTGCAAGGACTGGGGAATTAAAGCCCTAACTGCCTATGCTTTCTCAACGGAGAATTGGCAAAGACCAGAGGAAGAGGTGGAATTTTTGATGAATCTATTTCAGCGGGTTTTACGCCAAGAACTGCGGGAAATGGTGGAGGAAAATGTGCAAATTCAGTTTGTGGGTAATTTATCGGCTTTACCACAGGCTCTTCAGACTGAGATTTCCCATTCTATGGATCAAACTAAGGATAATCGGAGTATCCGGTTTACAATTGCGACTAATTATGGGGGTAGGCAGGAGATTTTACAGGCTTGTCGGGCGATCGCTCAAAAGGTTAAGGAAGATTTACTACAGCCGGAAGATATATCTGAAGAAGTATTTGAAGCTCATTTATATACGGCTGGAATCGCAGATCCAGATTTATTAATTCGCACCAGTGGGGAAATGCGATTATCTAATTTCCTACTTTGGCAAATGGCTTATAGTGAAATTTATATTTCTGATATTCTTTGGCCGGATTTTAACCGTCATGAATTTCATCAAGCTTTATCTGCTTATCAACAACGAGAACGTCGTTTTGGGAAGGTGTGACGATTTTGGGTTTTAGCTTAATCAGCAGAAGCCCCACGTCTCACTCTTAGGAGCGTGGGATGAATGCGCGTGAGTTGAGTTGCGTAGCCCAAATTGTATTTGAGCGTAGCGAAAACAAAGAAGGCTACAGCGACGAAACGAACAAAAT
>NZ_JAQMSE010000188.1:0-19572 GCF_028330045.1 Aphanizomenon sp. CS-733/32 | reverse complement strand
GGGAGACCCCGGAGGGCGGGGAGACCCCGCCCCTACTATGATTTGTTCTACTAAATGGGCGGCCTCTGCTTCTAGGAGTTCGACGACATCGCCAATGATACGGCAGGATTTAAGTCTCTCGCAGAGGCGCAGAGGCGCAGAGAGGGGGGCTGAGAGGTTGTCGGTGAGGGGGTCTATGTCTATTTGCCATTGTTTGGCTATGGCGCGGGTAATGCCGATAGAATGGCGGTTGGGGATGCGGGCGATCGCTACTATGAGGTCTCGTAGTTGGGTTCCTTGGGGACATTGACCAAATATGTGTAAGCCGTCGCGGATTTGGGCTTCTTTGAGTTCGCACAGGTAACCGTCTAGGGAGTTTAAAATTAAGGTTTCAAAGTTGGCGATGTCTTGGGGGTTGGTGATTCCTAAGTCTTTGTACAGGTTTTCTTTGATGACGAGTTCTTGAATGCGATCGCGTATTGTTGGTAATCTGGAAGGATCTAAACTTTCTGCTTCGTAATATTCATCAATTAGGTTTTCTACTTGTTGCAATGGTCCATATAATTCGGCGCGTGTCATTGGTGGGGTTAAGTGATCAATGATTACGGCTTGGGCGCGTCTTTTTGCTTGTGAACCTTCTCCAGGATCATTCACAATAAATGGATATAAATGGGGCATTGGACCGAAGGCAATTTCTGGATAACAAGTATTAGATAAGGCGACACTTTTTCCCGGTAGCCATTCTAAGTTGCCATGTTTGCCGACATGAACTATGGCATCTGCTTGAAAGGATTCTCGTACCCAATCATAAAAGGCTAAATAATTATGGGTTGGTTCTAAATCGGGGGCATGATAATTTAAACTAGGGTCGAGATCATATCCTCTTGATGGTTGAATACCGACAAAAACGTTACCAAATTCAATTCCAGAAACCGCCCAATTTTGGATTGGATCTAAAATAGGTTGTCCCCAACGGTCAATAATTTGTTTTTGGATTATTTCTGGTAAGGTGGAAAAATAGTTTTGATATTCTGCTGCTGACAAACTTTGATTTATTGGTTTCCAATCTTTTCCTTCGGGATCATTGGTGACGCTAGATGTGAGAATTTGAATTAATTCATCTCCAGTTTCGGGAATAGTTCCCAGTTCATAACCAGCTAATTTTAAGGCTTTGAGAATTTCTACACAACTGGCAGGAGTGTCCAGTCCTACGCCGTTGGCGAGCCGTCCGTTGGTGTTGGGGTAATTTGCTAAAATTAGGGCTATGCGGCGTTCTTGGGGTGGTTTTACCCGCAATCTTACCCAGTTTGCAGCCAGTTGGGTAACGAATTGAATGCGATCGCTCACGGGTTCATAAACTACGACATCAGTTTCTAGTTTATGATTCCGAGTTTGCAAGGTTTTGAAAGACACAGCCCGACTAATAATTCGCCCGTCTACTTCTGGTAATGCCACATTTATGGCAATATCACGGGGTGTTAAACCTTGTGATTGTGATTCCCATTGTTCAACGGAACTAGCACAAAGAATTACTTGCAAAACCGGAACATTTAATTTTTCCCAAAGTTCAGTTTGCGGTGTTTCTGTTTCTAAACTTGCTAGGGAAAAACTGGTGGTATTCATCAATAAACTAACATGGTGATCATCATCTTTTGCTGCGAACAATTCACATAATTGATTACTAACACCAGGTTCACGCAATGAAGAAACAAAAACTGGGACAGGTTGTAAATTTTTCTCTATCAACGCATTACATAAAGCATCAATAACCTTAGTATTTGCTGCTAAATAATGGGCGCGATAAAACAAAATACCAACTTTAGGCTGATTCCTAAGAGGGCGGGGAAACCCCGCCCCTACCGACTGATTCCTTTCATACAATCCCACGCGGGGAATAGTTTGTGGTGGTGGGGGATTAAAAGATGTTGATAGAGATATATCAGCGATGAATTGCAAAGCGTTGAGGAAATTTTCTGTACCACCTTCTTGAAAATATTGCCAAATTTTCTGGACAATTTCTGGAGAAACCGTAGATTTGGAAATTAAATCAAAATCAAGTCCGTCATCTCCTGGCATGACAATGAGATTTGTACCATTACGGTGGACAATTTCCTGTACGACTTCTAAACCATAAGCCCAGTATGAACTTCCTCCTATGAGACGAAGTACAATGACTTGGGCAGATTCTAAAACCTGTTCACCATAATCATCTATACTTACTTGTTGCTGTAGTTGTAACAAGTTGGCTACCCTAATTTCGGGGAATTGACTAGGTAATTTAGGAACTACAGCCGCTAGAGTTTGAATATCAGTATCGGCTGCTGTAATCAACACGAAAGGGGCGGGAGTTTGTTCGAGGAAAAATAAACCTTCAGACTGATTTAATCCTCCTGGTGTAGCACTGATTCTGTGCATAATTGGTAATTAGTGATAGAAATTAGACTTTAGTTTATTTTTTTAACCGTGTTTCTGATTTGCCAAAGTTGAGAAAAATCCCATCTTTAGTCAGTAGCTAAAGTGACAAAACAATCTCAACAAATTCCCTACTTAATGATTAATTCAATAAAACAACCTTACCCAGTACAGAACCAGCTTCCACTAAAGCGTGTGCTTTTGCTGCTGATGCTAAAGGGAAGGTCTGACTAACTTCAATTTTTAACTTCCCTGCATCTATCCAATTAGCACATTGTTGTAAAATATTCCCATGATGTATTAACGATTCCACATTTCCTAACAACAGCGGTGTTAGCATTAATTCTAAACCAATGCGGAGATTTCTGTTTCTAGCAACTTTCCAAACAGTGTTAGCTTTTGGTTCTAGAATAGTCACAATATCGCCATAAAGTCGCACCGCAGGAAAGGATTTTTCCAAAGTATCACCACCCACAGTATCAAAAACTAAATCTGCACCTTCACCATTAGTCCAATCTAATACAGATGCGACAAAATCAGTTTCTTTGTAAAAAATTACCCTATCAGCACCAAGTTGAGTGACAAAATTAGCCTTTTCTTGTGAACTAACCGTAGTCGCTACTTCAGCACCTTTGAGTTTAGCCAATTGAATAGCCACATGACCAACACCACCTGCACCAGCATGAACTAATACCTTTTCTCCTGGTTCGAGTCTTCCCCGTTCATATAAAGCTTCCCAAGCAGTAATTAAAACCAGGGGTGCTGCTGCTGCTGCTGTAAAAGAAATAGATTTGGGTTTCAATGCCGCACATCTTTCATCAACAGTGATATACTCAGCATAATTTCCTGGACTTGCACCCAAACCACCATAGCAAAAATATACTTCATCACCAACGCCAAATTTTTGGACATCATTACCCACAGATTCCACTATACCTGCACCATCACATCCTAAAATAGCTGGCATTTGTTCTGGGAAAAATGTCCCCCTTTGACGTATTTTAGTATCAATGGGATTCACACCAGCAGCAAAAATTTTGACTAAAATTTCTTTGTTTGTTGGTATGGGTTGGGGAACTTCTTGTAGTTTTAAAACTTCTGGTTTACCTACTGCGGTCATTAATATTGCCTTCATGATTTTTCTCCTAGATGCAATTGTTTAAGGTTACCTAAAAATATGCCCATAACTTCCAATACTGCTAGGTTAAGCCTCAGAATCATTGATAATGTTGGGTTGTGCTGTCGCTTAACCCAACCTACATTTCTTGTTTAAGTTTACCTAAAAATATCCCCATAACTTCCTAATTGTTAAGGAAAATATGGGGAGAAAATATCTAAAGTTTCTCACAAAATAGTTTTAATTTTGAGGAGACGCATTATTTGTTCCTGGTGTTACAGGTGCTTGAGGTAAAGTATCGGGATTAATTCTGTTTCCAGGTGTGGGAAAAGAATTTGGGTTAATCGGTGGTAAAGACCTCAAACTTTCCGGTGAGTTAATTTCTGGGGTAGTGGGATTATTAGATATGGGGGGAGTAGGGAAATTTGGTGAATTTGTCAATGGTTGAGATGAACCGGGGATAATTCCCAAAGATACACGATTTCCTCCCACTTTTCTCAGCAAGTCTAGGGTTTGAATTACGTCGTTATAAGTAGCTGTCCGCGACGCATTTAATACTAAAATCCCGTCTGGATTGGCTTGAATGTATTGTTTTAAACGTGCTTCTAATTCCTCCCGGTTCACAGGTTCTTTTTCGATGTAAGTTAATCCAATAGCATCAATTGTTACAGGTAATATTTTGCTTTTAATTTGGGAATTAGCAGCAGAATTTTCGCCTGTACTAGCTTTGGGTAAATCAACATTAATTGCTTGCTGACGGGTAAATTGTAAAGCTGCTAAGAGAAAGAATGTCAGAATACAAAAAACAACGTCAATTAGGGGGATAATTTGAATTTGAAGGTCTTCACCGGAGGTATCTAGCTTAACTTTCATCTTCTTGTTTTTCTCCAGAGTTCAAATTGGTGTTATCCATCTTGTTATCGGGTGAATTTGCCGAATTTACAAGGTTTAAACCATAATTATCAATTGGATCATTTGGCTGAATTGACGAATTTACAGAGTGTAAGCTGAAATTGTCAGTTGTGTAATCTGGCTCATTTTCCGGTTCTTGAATAAATGTTTTTGATTCTAGCTGAGAAGATGAATCGAAATTTGTAGAGGTGCGTTTTGAGAATCTGTCGGTGTTAATTGTTTGAGGTTCGGGAGGATATTGACGGTAAAGCAGTTCCAATTCATTGCCGGCTTTATTGAAAATTTTAACTTGGTTAACAACAAAACTTTGAAATAGGCGGTAAAATACTAAACTGGCGATCGCTACTATTAACCCCGCTGCTGTACTAATTAACGATTCCCCAATCCCTGTGGTGACACCGGCTGTAGATTCAGTTCCCAAATCACCAATCCGAATTGCACCCAAGGAACGAATCAAACCTAAAACCGTCCCCAACAATCCTAACAGTGGTGAAAGGGCAATCACGGCTTCTAAAAGTTTTTCACCCCGACGCATTCCCGCTATCTCGTCGGCTGCGGTTGATTCTAGGGCTAATCTAAAGGTTTCTGGATCACTTTTTTGTAAGCTTAAAGGTGCGTACAGAAATCTGCCAACGGGCTGTTTTATAGATTGTTCAGCTATTGCTTCAGCGATTCCCCAGTCCTCACCAGCAGCATCCAGAACCCGATTGACTATTTCTTTTTCCTGGGACAGAATCCGTAACCAGAACCATAGACGTTCAAAAATCACACTTAGTGATAGGACTGATAAAACTAGCAAAGGCCACATAGCCGGCCCGCCCTTCTTAAACAAATCTAAAATATCCACTGTGTAGGTTTCCTCTCTCCATTCCGAGTAGTCAAGGCATTTTCATTTTAGAGAGTTTTGTATGACTCACAAACTTTTCTGATTAATCACTCAGGAGTAACATCTTCTATACACAATATGGCGGTTATTCCCACCGGGAGTTTAGATGATTATTTGCCAAAATAAAAAGATCACTGGAGGTTAAGAATATGAACTTCTCAATTCAATCCCTGTATGTATGGTATCGAAACACACTACGCAATCCTAAATACCGTTGGTGGATAATTATCGGCACAGTAGCCTATTTAATTAGCCCTTTAGATATTTCTCCAGATTTTATTCCTATTATTGGTCAAATTGACGATGTTTTACTGTTGAGTTTATTCGTTTCTGAAGTTTCTTCCTTAGTTATTGATGGTTGGAAGGCAAAAAAAGGGACTGTAGAAAATAGTACCACCAATCCGGCTCATCATGCCCCTGGCGAAACTGTGGATGTTGATTCTATCCCTGTTAAGTAGTATTTGTCGGTTGGGTTGACGCGGGGAGACCCGGCATGATCAATGATTGTGTTAGATTTGACGATTATAGAACCAGCAATTCTCATTTTGAAACGAGTTTGCGCCATTTCAGCGAACTGCTTGCAGCAGCGCTTCGCTATCCCCGGATTTGTTAAGAATTGTAAAACCCTATGAATGTAAGGGTTTAAATGTCATGAAACCTTAAAATGAGAATTGCTGTTATAGGACTTACGCACTGTACAAATTCACCATCATGTGTATGAAGGATATTTGGTCGTTTCAGGCTTTTGGCGATAAATTATCGTTATGTCGAACTCACATGACACCAATAAACTCGTGCTTTACCCCTACATTGAGAATCAAACAATCAAGCCGTTTTGAGTATAAAATACTGACTAAAGATAAACTGGGGGTTTTCCCACACAAGCCTTATGAAACCACAAATATCAACACAAAGGGCAATCCTGGGATTAGAAGATTTTATCTCAACTCTCTTAGGAGACAAACTAAAACAGCACCTGAATATTGACAGCCAAGAAATAGCCTTGAGATTATTTCAAGATGTAGCTGCTAGTGTACCCGCTTATCAGGCATTTTTAGCAGAACGAGGCATAAATCCTCAAAATATTCAAACATTAGCAGATTTCCAAAACTTACCAAAAATTAATAAAGAAAATTATATTTCCCGTTATTCTTTGCCCCAATTGTGTAATAGTGGAAAAATAGGAGGCTGTGATATGATCGCTGCTTCCTCTGGCTCAACAGGTAAACCCACATTTTGGCCACGTTTCATCACTGACGAACTGCAAATAGCCACCCGCTTCGAGCAAATTTTTCATGATAGTTTTCATGCCGATACTAAACCCAGTTTAGCAGTAGTTTGTTTTACCTTGGGAACTTGGGTGGGTGGAATGTTTACCACTAATTGCTGCCGTCATTTAGCCGCTAAAGGTTATCCAATTACCGTTATTACCCCAGGGAATAATAAAACAGAAATTTTGCGAATTGTCCAAGAATTAGGTAGTAATTTTGAGCAAGTTGTCTTATTAGGATATCCACCATTTCTCAAAGACGTTATTGATACAGGTATTGCCAATGGAATGCAGTGGGGACAATATCATATTAAATTAGTCATGGCAGGAGAAGTATTCAGTGAAGAATGGCGAAATTTAGTGGGAGAAAGAATAGGTTCTGAAAATCCCTATGATGATTTTGCTTCCATGTATGGAACAGCAGACGCAGGAGTTTTAGGTAATGAAACCCCCTTAAGTATTTGTATTCGGCGGTTTTTAGCAGCCACACCTGCCGCAGCTAAAGCATTATTTGGAGAATCCCGATTACCTACTTTAGTTCAATATGATCCTTGCAGTCGTTTTTTTGAAGTAGAAGATGGAAATTTGCTATTTTCTGGGCATAATGGCGTGCCTTTAATTAGATATAGCATTTTTGATCAAGGTGGCTTAATTACCTACACAGAAATGCTAGAATTCTTATCAGCATGGGGTTTTGATCCTCTTACAGAATTACAAAATCATCGCGGAATTCATCAATTACCTTTTGTTTATGTTTTTGGACGTTCTAACTTTACAGTTTCCTATTTTGGCGCAAATATTTATCCAGAAAATGTCACCGTCGGACTAGAACAACCAATCATTAGAGAATGGGTAACGGGTAAGTTTGTTATCCAGGTAAAAGAAGATGCCGATAAAAGTCGCTTTTTATCTGTAGTAGTAGAATTAGCACCAGGAATTGAAAATCAAGAGGAAAAAAGATTATCTATTACTGCGGCTATTCTTGGCCAATTATTGCGTTTAAATAGTGAATTTGCAAATTATGTTCCTCCACAATATCAAACTCCTGTAGTAGAATTAAAACCCATTGGTGATACTGAATATTTTCCTATAGGTGTCAAACACAGATACAGCAGAAGCTAGTACCGCAGGGCGGAAGTCAAAACGAATACAGTATAGGCTGTTTAACGATTTAGGATGGTTGGTTTATTTATACCCTGTTGTCCTAGTGTTAACTTAAAGCTTGGCGAATGGAATTCACTGCTATACAAACAAAGTCCGCCTGCGCGGACTAACGAAAAAATCAAGGATTTGAAACCCATGTAGGCGGGTTTTGCTTGTGTAGACGCGGTTTCTAACCGCCCGTTTAACTTACCCCTGATGGCAATAATTACAAGATTTGCCAAGCACTACCTTGATAACCATAGTCAAAAATATCTGGGTGCAATATTTCTGCTAAAATTTCCACAGAATCTACTAATCGCGGACCAGGACGGTTAAAGTAAGCGTTACCATCGGTAATAAATACTCTTCCTGTTTGCACAGCGTGGAGTTTTTTCCATTCTGGACGTTGAGTTAATAATTCTGCTTCTTGGTGAGTTCGTTGCAAATCAAAGCCACAGGGCATGAAAATAATCACATCTGGATTACTATCTACTAATGTTTCCCATTTAACATGAGTAGCAGGTTTGCCAGTGATGCTAAATAATGGTCTTCCTCCTGCTAGGTTAATTAATTCAGGAACCCAATTTGCAGCAGTCATTAAAGGATCAGTCCATTCAATGCACACGACTTTAGGCAATTCAGCGGTAGAAAGTCCTTGTAGTCTACGTTTGCAAATTCTGACACGGGCTTCTAGATTCTCCAGTATTTCTACTGAATCTACGCCAAATGTGTGGCTAACCCGTTCAATATCACCCCACATATCCTGTAATGTATTGGGTTGTAGAGAAATAATTTGCGGTGAACTGTGGGTAAGTTGGGCAACTGCTTTTTCTACCTCTGGTAAACTGACAGCGCAGACATCACATTGATCTTGAGTGATAATATGGGTAGGGTGCAATTTCTCTAAAACATCTACTTTGATTTTGTAGATACCCAAAGCAGATTGTAATAGATTGTCGGCTTCTTTGTGAATAGAATGGCTGTTAGTGTCTCCATTTAAACGGGCTTGAGTACAAACTGGAAGATTGACGATTTCGGGAGGATAATCACATTCATGCGATCGCCCTACCATAGCATCAAACAAGCCCAGTTTGGCGACAATTTCCGTAGCACTAGGAACTAAAGAAATAATTCTTATATCGTTACTTGTATCAATCATAGTCTCACCCCCCTGGGAATAGGAGTCAGGAGTCAAAAATAGAGAATGGTGTTACAGCAGGAGTCAGGAGTAAAATTGGTTTGCTGTCTCGCTTTGAATTTAGATCCTGTACCTCATTAATCTGTAATCTGCTGTAAGTTGTTTTTAACAGATATTTCTACCTTCATTTTTGCATATTTTTAGAGAGACGGTATCTATCTTGAGGATTGTTAGTATTTGGATTTCGCGCTAAGACCCAGAAAATAAGGAAGTTGCTAGTCAGCAAGCACGAGATAAACACCCTCATGCTGTACATTGTATGTTTCCGTTGAATGAAATTGGAGCAGTTAGTAGAATATGATACAGGGTTCTTTTTAATTAATTGGTAAGTCACGCAGATAGTAGAATTTATCTGTTTTCCAATTGTTTCCTTTTTCTCTTCCTAAGTAACCTGTTAAGGGTGATGATAGTTCTATTAAAATTTCGTGCATTTCTTGATCTTGAATTTTCAATATAGTTTGTGGTAGATTAGAAACATCATAAGCACCAGCAATATACTCAATTCCCACTTTTTTGTCAGCCTTTTTAATTAATTGCACTAAATGCGATCGCAATTTAATCTCTTTTTCTATTTTATCAATATATTCATTAATTTTATCATCAATTTGTCCTGGTTCTAAAT
The DNA here is from genome assembly GCF_028330045.1 of Aphanizomenon sp. CS-733/32. Lineage (NCBI taxonomy): Bacteria > Bacillati > Cyanobacteriota > Cyanophyceae > Nostocales > Aphanizomenonaceae > Aphanizomenon > Aphanizomenon sp. CS-733/32. The sequence goes on along the minus strand of NZ_JAQMSE010000188.1, from coordinate 10,033 downwards.
ATTGCTTTAATTCAATTAAGTTTATTGCACCTAGATATTTTGCTTTGAGTTCAACTAATTTTTGTAATGTCATGGCTTTGATAATACTGACTTTCCATTCTTTTGATGATTTTTGAGTATCTGAGGTAGCGTTACCTGGACCTATTACTAATTTTGGTGAATTCAGAAATTTATCTACACCTAAGTGCATTCCACCTAGTTTAAGTAGTTCTTCAATTGTACCACTAGGAATACTTTTACCTGCTTTACATTCACACACTAAAGGATAAGGCTGTGAACAATATAAATCTAAACCTCCTGCACCTCCTTTATAAGCAGTTTCAACTTTAAATCCTAAAAAATCAAGGCTATCCCGTGCGATGTTTTCAAAGTCTGTACCCGCTTGATAGCTATTTTTTTTCTCTTCAAATTCTATACTTCTATCTCCTAAAGATGCAATGGTTTTTAGCCAAGCTAAATCGGCATCTATTGTATTTGTAGTTGGTTCATTACCCCAACCTAAAAATACTTTGATTTCATTTTCTAATTGTTGTGCTGCTGGGTTATTGTTGGTTATTTGTGATAATGCACTTTGTAATTCTTCTAGTTCAGGATGTAGGGGAGGTTCGAGTTTTTCTAATTGTCGTTTGCGTTGAATAAAAACCTGATCACTTAATACAGGTTTATCTTCAGAACCAGAAATATTAGGTAAACTGACAAATTTACCTAGTTTATCTTGAATATTTGGATTAGCTGGAATTTCACAAGGTTCAGATAAATGATAAACGCGCAAATAAGCGAGAAAAAAATGCGGTTGTTTTTGTAAAATTTCCTCAAATGTTTCTGGTTTCCAAATTAAGCGATCGCTCTTGTAATTTATTGATGCTCCCCGGTATCAAAACACGGGGATTTTCGACTCAAAGCACCAATTACACAAACTCTTCCAACTGTGACAACTTTAACCAAATATTGGGCGTTGGTACTTGTCCAAACTTCACCAAAGCATAATCACCCTTGATATCCACAATCTCCCCTTGGGTTTCAAACAAGTAACTAGGTAAACGGGAATCACTAGCCCGTGCTTCTAGACTATTTTCCAGCTTTTCCCGAATAGCTCGCACCATATTTCCTTTTTTAATCGCCATAAGTTCCCCTCGTTTCAAAATAAACGCTTTTAGTGAAAATTTTAGCCTGTACACAGACACAAGGGGAATTTTTCTATTGATCACCTGGTTTTCTAGCCGACATCATCCCCATATTTCCGCCCGCGCCATTGCTTAGGAGTGTGAAATGCAGATAAAAAGATGCGTAGGACCGCTAAAGGGTCAGCCAACGGAGAAAGCCAGAATAACCAACCAGCAGTGGCATCTTTCCGATCATAGGAGGGAGCGATCGCGAGTAATAAAGCAAAGCGAATCACCACCAAGAATATATTCAATCCTAACAACAGCAGTGCCGGCAGTGAAAGCACCACACTGGGAAGCAACAAATAACCCAATAAAATCAAAATAGGTAAACCCTGTACCGCCGACAATACCCACAAATCCCCCCAAATCTGAGCAGCAGAAGCAGCATCCTTCAAATCTAAGCTGCGTCCCCATTCGTTCCAAGTTTCCCACGCCCCCTCATACATCCTCACCCTTAACACCTTAGCCCCATCCAAAAAGCCCACCTTAAAGCCCTTAGCGGCAATATTCCGCGCCAAAGTCACATCATCACAAAAAGAACCTTTCGCGCTGCTGTAACCATTCACAGCCTTTAACACAGACCGACGACACAAAAAACACTGACCATTAGCCATCACCCGTTCCGGTTGTTCAGTATAAATCCCCGTCGGATCAAATCTATATAACAACGTCATCAACAAAGCCGGTTGTAACCAGCATTCCCCCGGATACTTGAGAATAAACTGCGGTGATAAAGATACCAAATCATAACCTTGAGCGATCGCCGTTTGCACCAAACTCGCCACCAAACCAGCATCAGGTTGGATATCTGCATCCATACCCAAAAACCATTCACTCCCCTCAGAACTGAACAAAAAACCATTATGCAACGCCCAAGGACGACCCACCCACCCAGGAGGTAAAGGATCATCCGTCATCACCCGAAAGCGTGGGTCATTTTCTGCCGTAGCTTTTACCAAATCGGGAGTACCATCTTCAGAGCGACTATCAACCACAATCACTTCCCGCACTTCATAACTTTGGCGACTCAAACCAGCCAAAAGCGGACCAATCCGCAACGCCTCATTTAACGTCGGTACAACCACACTCACACTTCCCAAAAGTTCCGGTGTCGGCTGTTGTGGTATTAAAGCTGGATCACGTCCAGGACCCTTCAGCAACCGGGAAAACAAAATCGCCGTTGCCGGTACTTGAACAAGTAGCAATAGAAGCGGAATAATATTTAGCAATTTTAACCCTGACTTTTTGTATAAACTAGCCACTTTAAATCTTCTCGCAATTTAGGCAAATTGACCTAAATTATCCAGTAATATGTAATTAGATAAGAAAAATTGAACGCAGATAAACGCAGATGAATTCATGGATTTGATGATTCTTCCCTACCTTGATCTGATCTCAATCCTCAATTGGCACATCTACTTAGGGATTACAGACAACTTATTCAGCAACCCCTACTTAATCTTTGAATTCTTTAGTTTATCTAAAATCACGTCTAAGTTATGAAATTCCCTTTCTAAGATAGAGACAGCGATGGAAAATCGCCATAAATAAACACGACCTCATAGCCAACTGCCAGGAAGAAACTAATATGACTCAAGGATCAGAATCTTTGGACTTGTCCACAGATAAAGCTTTAGATCGTGATTGTACAACATTATCCCGCCACATCCTCCAACAACTACAGAGTTTTGGACCCGATGCCCAGGATTTAAGTGCGCTCATGAACCGCATCGCTTTAGCGGGTAAATTAGTTGCCCGTCGCTTGAGTCGTGCTGGTTTAATGGAAGGAGTTCTCGGATTCACTGGAGAAGTTAACGTCCAAGGAGAATCCGTCAAAAAAATGGATGTTTACGCCAACGAGGTATTTATTTCCGTCTTCAACCAAAGCGGCCTAGTCTGTCGTCTGGCTTCCGAAGAAATGGAAAAACCCTACTATATCCCCGAAAACTGCCCCATCGGTCGTTATACCCTACTTTATGACCCCATTGACGGCTCATCTAACACAGATAACAATCTCAGTTTAGGTTCTATCTTTGCCATTCGTCAGCAAGAAGGAGCGGACTTAGATGGTGAAGCCAAAGATTTACTGACCAATGGACGCAAACAATTAGCCGCCGGATATATTCTTTATGGACCCAGCACCATGTTGGTTTACACCATAGGTACAGGAGTACATTCCTTCATTCTTGATCCTAGCCTGGGTGAATTTATTCTCTGTCAAGAAAATATCCAAATGCCCAATCACGCCGCCACTTATAGCGTTAATGACGGTAACTTCTGGCAATGGGAAGAACCCTTTAGAGAATATATCCGTTATGTTCATCGCACGGAAGGCTATAGTTCCCGTTACAGTGGTGCAATGGTCAGCGATATTCATAGAATTCTATTACAAGGTGGAGTATTTCTCTACCCAGGAACACTACAAAAACCAGAAGGTAAATTACGGTTACTTTATGAAACCGCCCCTTTAGCATTTTTAATTGAACAAGCTGGAGGTGTAGCCACCACAGGAACAATCGACATTTTGGATGTCGTTCCCACCAAACTGCACCAACGCACCCCATTAATTATTGGTAGTAAAGAAAACGTAGCCAAAGTTATGTCTTTTCTGAAAACAGATAATTAGACAAAACCCCAACTAATTAAAAATCAAACCTCATGTTCTAGACTGAACAAATAAAAGAAAAAATAGTCGGTTTTAACCGACTTTAGCTATCAGACAGGGAATTTATTCCCTGGATTCTGGATTCTGGATTCTGGATTCTGGATTCTAATTCTGTACCCTATATACCTGCAACAATCAATCCGTGTCTTTTCTGTGTCATTCATGAACTCTTTAAAAGGCAAAGTCAAGCTATTCTCACCTGTAGAGGGAATTGGGGAAATAGGGAACGATCAGGAAATGGAGAGATGAAGAAATGTGGGATTTACTCTTGTCTCTTCCCTCTTGCCTCTTTCCTCTTGCCTCTTTCCTAAACCGAAATCTAAAATCTAAAATCTAAAATCCTATGGTCAGTTTGTTAGAAAATCCATTGCGTGCCGGTCTACAGCAGCAAGGGATGCCCGAACCACAAATAATTGTCATCTTTGGCGCGTCTGGAGATTTAACCTGGCGGAAACTAGTTCCAGCATTATACAAATTGCGGAGAGAAAGACGGATTCCCGCAGAAACCACCATTGTCGGCGTAGCCCGTCGGGAATGGAGTCATGAATACTTCCGTGAACAAATGCAAAAAGGCATGGAAGAAGCCCACGCCAATGTAGAACTAGGTGAACTGTGGCAAGACTTTTCCCAAGGTTTATTTTACTGTCCTGGAAACATAGACGACCCAGCCGGCTACCAAAAACTCAAAACCCTATTAGCAGAACTAGACGAAAAACGGGGAACACGGGGAAACCGGATGTTCTACCTTTCCGTCGCCCCCAACTTCTTCCCCGAAGCCATCAAACAACTAGGGTTAGCCGGAATGTTAGATGATGCCGAAAAACATCGTTTAGTCATCGAAAAACCCTTTGGCCGTGATTTAGCTTCCGCCCAAAACCTCAACCAAGTCGTCCAGAAGGTTTGTAAAGAAAACCAAGTCTATCGCATTGACCACTACTTAGGTAAAGAAACAGTCCAAAACCTACTAGTGTTCCGGTTTGCCAATGCCATTTTTGAACCTTTGTGGAATCGGCAATTTGTAGATCATGTCCAAATCACCGTAGCTGAAACCGTAGGCGTTGAAGACCGGGCTGGTTATTATGAAACTGCCGGCGCACTCCGGGATATGTTGCAAAACCACCTCATGCAGCTTTATTGTTTAACAGCAATGGAAGCGCCCAACGCTATGGATGCTGACAGTATCCGCACAGAAAAGGTCAAGGTGCTACGAGCTACTCGATTAGCGGATGTGCATAATTTATCAAAGTCAGCAATTCGGGGTCAGTACAGTGCCGGCTGGATGAAAGGACAACAGGTGGAAGGGTATCGAAATGAACCGGGAGTTAATCCTGAATCTACCACCCCCACCTATGTGGCGATGAAATTTATGGTAGATAACTGGCGCTGGAAAGGTGTTCCTTTTTACCTAAGAACTGGCAAGCGGATGCCTAAAAAAGTTAGTGAAATTGCCATTCACTTCCGCGAAGTTCCCTCCAGAATGTTCCCCTCCGCGTCCCAGCAAGCTAACCCCAACGTTTTGACCATGCGGATACAACCCAATGAAGGTATTTCTCTCCGTTTTGATGTGAAAATGCCCGGTGGTGACTTCCGTACTCGTTCCGTAGATATGGATTTCAGCTATGGTTCTTTTGGGATTACAGCCACTTCCGATGCCTATGACCGCCTCTTCCTTGATTGTATGATGGGCGACCAAACTCTATTCACAAGAGCAGACGAAGTAGAAGCAGCTTGGCAAGTAGTTACACCGGCCCTATCTGTATGGGATTTACCCGCTGATCCAGCAACCGTTCCTCAGTATGAAGCCGGCACTTGGGAACCAGAAGAGGCAGAATTATTAATTAACCAAGACGGTCGCCGCTGGCGCAGACTTTAATTAGTCATTGGTCATTGGTCAGTAGCAAAATAACTGACAACTGACAACTAACAACTAACAACTGACAACTGACAAATATGATTTCCCAAGCACCAACAATTTATTCTTTACAAGCGCCCAAGGATGTTTCCCTCACCGAAATTGAAGCAGAACTGACTAAAGTTTGGCAAAGTTACGGTATTCAGGGAGAAGACGGTGGTTTACCCGCTGCTACCCGCGCCACAACATTCACTTTGGTGGTTTACGAACCCGAAGAAACCCAGTATTTGTTAACTGCCACAGGTTTTTATAAGGGTCCTATTGATGGCATTCTCGGGCCGCAAACTAAAACAGCATTGCGGGAATTACAAAAAAAGCATCATCTTCCAGAGACTGGTGGTGCAACACCAGAAACTCTGACTGCTTTGCGGCAAGAATATTTCCAAAAGCAGCACACCGGACCGAATGGAGATAGTCATGGTGCCGCTATGGGTTATACTTTTAGCCCTACAAGTCCCACCATTGCTGATGAAATTGCCATCCGTAATCCCTGCCGAATCATTGCTTTATGTCCTATTGCTGGGGACGATGAGGGGGTAAAGGCTCAGGTTTCTGCCTATTGCCCAATTCAAAAGCAGTCTTCTAGCACTCTTGTTTGCTGTGAATATATTACGCTCACTGGTACTGCTGGGGCGTTGGAACGCATTGGGGGCATGATTCCCGCTTTATTAATTGGTGGTTTACCTAAGTTCCTCTGGTGGAAAGCTACACCGGATGCTGCTAACCCTTTGTTTAAACGATTAGCCGCAGTTTGCAATAATGTCATTGTTGATTCTTGCAACTTTAATACACCAGAAGATGATTTACTCAGCTTGCAAAAGTTAGTAGAAGCTAGTGTACCTTTAGCTGATTTGAATTGGCGGCGGTTATCAGCATGGCAAGAGTTGACAGCACAAGCTTATGATGCGCCTAATCGTCGCGCTGCTCTTAAAGAAATTGATCGTGTCAATATTGACTACGAAAAAGGTAATGCTGCTCAAGCTTTGTTATATTTAGGTTGGTTAGCTAATCGCTTAGAATGGCAACCAGTTGCCTATAAACAGGAAAACGGTGATTATGACATCACTTCTGTTCAATTTCTTTCTCAAGACCAAAAACACATAGAAGTGGAGTTGGCAGGTGTTCCCATTGCTGATATTGGGGAAATTGTCGGCGATTTAATTGGTTTGCGGTTGAGTTCTACTAATATTCAAGCTAATTGTGGAACTGTGATTTGTTCGGAAACTGGCGGCTGTATGCGAATGGAAACTCATGGTGGCGCTCAGTTATCTGGTTTGTTCCAACAGGTAACTTCTCTTTCGGAACAAAAGGCAGAGGCTTTGTTGAGTCAACAGGTGCAACGCTGGGGACGTGAAGCTTTGTTTGAGGATAGTCTAATTGCAATTGGTAACACTATTAAGTTAGGCAAATAGTTGATGGTAATGGGTAATGGGTAATTGGTAATTGGTAATGGGTAATTGGTAATTGGTAATTGGTAATACTCTTGCCTATTCCCTATTCCCTATTCCCTATTCCCTATTTTCAACATTAAAAAACCCGGCTGAACCGGGCAGATGTACTGTTTGTCAAGTATTAGCTAATGATAATTATTGGTTGATTTCACAAGTTAAAGGACAAGCTGCATAAACGGTGGTTTGAGTTTTTTCAGATTCATCATGTAACCAATTCAACCATTTTATTTGCTTAGGATGAATACCTTTAGCGGTTAGAACTCCAGCAGTAATTAATACTGCCATGACATTAAACATGACCAAACTACCTGCCACAATTAACACGGCACTAGCAGGCATCACGGATTGCAAAACAATGGATAATAAACAGCCGACTGTAGCCATTAATACAACCAATGGAAAACCAACAACTAACAAGCACACTGCCAATGTAAATGTCCAGATTAAAAAGCTTCTCATCATTAACAAGGAGTGGGTCCGAACTAGATTAGAGCTTTGAGCCGAAACCATGACTTTTCCTCCTAATACACAGCAAGTTTAAATTTCAGTTTTTTATCACTCGAAAGCGAATTAACTGATTTTGTTTCAGTGAAACTTAGTATATAAAACCTTAGCTCCAAAATGAGCATTTCTTTACTAAAGTTTACAGTTGATTTTTTCTGCTTATGAATGAGAATTCACATATACCCGCAGGTAGGGTAGGGAGTTTTGATGTATGCCTTGAGAGATATGGACTAACGGTAAATGAGAAGCAGATATTGATCCCCGCAATCAGATTGCCCAGATGCTTAACATTTCTTATAGAAAACGATCTTATTTCTCATAATTTATCAAGAGGTGACAAAAAGTAGTCATCCCCAAAATATTGTATACACTTGTGCAAAATTGTCTTAGCTGTTTAATACCTTGTCCAAATTAGAAAAAGCCTTGATTTGTAGGTTGGGTTGTTCGCGTGAGCGTTGCGGAGCAATAGCATGAAACCCAACAAATGCGTTGGGTTGCGCTGTCGCTTAACCCAACAAAGCAGCAAATGGACAAGGTATTGCTGTTCCCTGTTCCCTTCTTTTGTCAGCCAGTTTTACTCCTAAATTCTGCTGTATGTTGATCATCAGTGGCGATCGCGTCACAATAATAATTAAAACTATGTAATTTATCTTCACAATGACCCTCTCCCCGCTTATTCCCACTCTTTCATCCCCCCACACCCCCACAGAAACCTACTGGGGATATGATTATGATTTGGTCATAGTCGGTGGTGGCATTGTCGGCTTAACCCTAGCCGCAGCTTTAAAAGATTCTGGTTTAAAGATTCTCCTCATTGAAGCTAGAGTTGCATCAGCCGCAGTGGCTAAAGGACAGGCTTATGCTGTACATATGTTATCAGCCCAAATTTTCCAAGGAATTGGTTTATGGGAGAAAATTCTCCCCAATATTGCTAAATATAACCAAGTGCGTCTCTCTGATGCTGATTATCCTGATGTGGTGAACTTCCAAACCGATGATTTAGGGACACCAGAATTAGGTTATGTAGCAGAACACTATGCACTATTAGCACCTTTACAGGAATTTGTGCAAAGTTGTGCAAATGTAACCATCTTGTGTCCAGCGGCAGTAGTAAGTACACAAAACGAAAGAGATATAGTTACTATTAATATCAAAATTGGCGACGAAAATCGGATAATTCGCAGTAAATTGTTAGTCGCTGCTGATGGTTCAAAATCTCCCATTCGTCAAGCCGCCGGCATTAAAACCAAAGGGTGGAAATATTGGCAATCCTGTATTGTGGCTTTTGTGAAACCAGAAAAATCTCACAATAACACCGCTTACGAAAAATTTTGGTCAAGTGGTCCTTTTGCAATTTTACCCTTACCGGGAAACCGTTGTCGCATTGTTTGGACTGCACCCCATGAAGAAGCAAAAGCTTTGTGTGCGTTGAATGATGAGGAATTTTTAGCGGAACTAACTAAACGCTATGGTCAGCAAATGGGTAAATTGGAATTATTGGGAGAGAGGTTTATTTTTCAGGTACAGTTAATGCAGAGCGATCGCTATGTTCTCCCTAGATTAGCATTAATAGGTGATGCCGCCCATAACTGTCATCCCGTCGGTGGACAAGGTTTAAACTTAGGGATTCGGGACGCAGCCGCATTAGCCGAAATCATCCAAACTGCCCATCAAAAGCGTCAAGATATTGGTAATATTTCCATACTCAAAAAATATGAAAGCTGGAGAAAAAAAGAAAACCTCGCCATATTAGGTTTCACCGATTTATTAGATCGAGTTTTTTCCAACAACTTCTTACCAATAGTCATAGTTCGCCGTTTAGGTTTGTGGATTATGCAACGAGTTCCCATCGTGAAAATATTCGCCCTAAAATTAATGATTGGCTTAAAAGGAAAAACTCCACAACTAGCCAAACGCTGAAATCACCAAAACATTGTAGGGTGCGTCAGATTCGATAACTCAGCCAGCCCTAAATAGATTTTTGATATCTGACGCACCTTAAAAATGTACTTCTTTTGATAGTTTGTTAATAACATCAACCTAATAACTAAGGAAAGTGAGAGATATCGTAACTCAAACTTTAGAGAATTCTCTGAGTTTAGTAGAATAAGAACAACATTTCTACCGTCGTGGAGTAACTTGGGAAAGGTTTCAAGCAATTGCACACTTGCCGATATTCTTCCGTAAATAACCCATTAGAGGATGTTTGAAAAGTTTCCGGCGATTAGAAATCGCTACTACACAAACAAAGTCCACCTGCGTGGACTAACGAAAAATCAAGGCTTTTGAACCCACGAAGGTGGGTTTCGTCTGTGTAGCTGCGACTTCTAGTCGC
>NZ_JAQMSE010000187.1:0-4213 GCF_028330045.1 Aphanizomenon sp. CS-733/32 | reverse complement strand
TCAAAATCAAGAAACATGGACGTTTTGCTAAAAGTGTTTTTCGTTACGGTTTAGATTATCTGCGTTCTCTTGTTACTGATTTAGATTTGAAATATGACGACTTTCTTCTCTCTCTCAATTTTTTGTCCTGTACTTAGATCAACACTATGCCATATCACGAGTATTTGCCCCCTTGTCTACCCAAAGCGAATTAGAATTTGCCTGTCGAGTTCTGTGCAAAATTGCCGAAATAGTAAAATGATAAAAAAGTGTAAAATTAGGGAAAGAGGAAAAATATTATGCTAACCCAAACAGATTATGCTCTCTGGATTGAAGAAACAATTAATCTATTGAAAGAGCAAAATTATCATAGTGTTAACTGGGAAGACTTAATTGAGGAGATTGAAAGTTTGGGAAGGAGTCAAAGGCGAGAATTGCGAAATCGGCTCATCACAATGCTAGAACATTGTCTTAAACTTTGTTATTCAGACTACGTTCAAGACTATCGTGGTTGGACAGAAACAATTAAGCGGAGTCAGCGAGAATTGAAAGGCTTATTGGAAGACTCTCCCAGCTTAAGACCGTATTGGGATGAAATATTTAGAGAATGTTATATCAGCGCCCTAACGACTCTGCGAGATAACTCTGATTATCAATCTTTTTCTTTTCCTGATGATTGTCCCTTTCCTCAAGACATAGATCAAATTCTGCAACAAACTTCTTGGCGGAAGTAGTCAGTCCAATTCCCTGTCGAGGTCTCCGCAAAATTGCCGAAATAGTAAAATGATTAAAAAAAGCTCAGTAATACCTTCACAACTTGCGCTTTTCCTGTCAACGTAGCAAACCACGAATCACGTTATGATAGTGGATAGTCTGCTTGCAAATTATGATTGAGTGAATTATTCCGACTCCGCTAATGAAATTGACCTTGGGTCAATCTTCCCCTTTGAATTAGATCAATTCCAGAAAGAAGCGATCGCCTCCCTCAATGCTGACCGTTCAGTAGTTGTCTGTGCGCCCACAGGTTCAGGAAAAACCCTCATCGGGGAATACGCCATCTATCGCGCCTTATCTCGCGGGAAACGGGTATTTTACACCACTCCCCTCAAGGCCTTATCTAATCAAAAACTTCGAGACTTCCGCGAAAAATTTGGCTTTGATCAAGTTGGACTCCTCACCGGAGACGCTTCCATTCACAGGGATGCACCAATTTTGGTCATGACCACAGAAATTTTCCGCAATATGCTCTATGGTACACCCATAGGTCAAATCGGGATCTCCTTAGCTGACGTTGAGGCTGTAGTGCTAGATGAGTGCCACTACATGAACGATCGCCAACGGGGTACAGTCTGGGAAGAATCCATCATCTACTGTCCCCGTAGTATCCAACTTGTAGCCCTTTCTGCTACCGTTGCCAACAGTGATCAACTCACCAGTTGGTTAAATCATGTTCATGGTCCTACAGACCTGATTTACTCCGATTTTCGCCCCGTTCCCTTAGAATTTAACTTTTGTAATCCCAAGGGTTTATTTCCCTTATTAAATGAAACTAATACCAAAATTAATCCCCGCCTAGTCAAAAAGGCTAAAAAAGGATATTGGGAAAAAGGCAAAGCTGGTAGACCAGAACCGCCCGGTATTATTTATACCTTGAGCCAACTGCAAGAACGGGATATGCTGCCCGCGATTTACTTTATCTTCAGTCGTCGGGGCTGTGATAAAGCTGTCGAAGAAGTTGGTGATTTATGGTTAGTTAATAATGATGAGTCGCAAATCCTCCGCCAACAAATTGACGAATTTTTACGCAAGAATCCCGATGCTGGCAGGGCTGGACAAGTCGCCCCCCTGTATCGAGGCATAGCTGCTCATCATGCCGGCATTTTACCAGCGTGGAAAGGATTCGTCGAAGAACTTTTTCAGCAGGGATTAATTAAAGTCGTATTTGCCACAGAAACCTTAGCAGCGGGAATTAATATGCCCGCCCGGACAACAGTTATTTCTACTTTGTCTAAACGGACTGATAGCGGACATCGCTTACTCAATGCTTCGGAATTTCTGCAAATGGCAGGGCGGGCTGGTCGTCGGGGCATGGATCTCCAAGGTTATGTAGTGACATTGCAAACTCCTTTTGAAGGCGCAAAAGAAGCATCCTATTTAGCCACATCCAAAGCTGATCCCTTAGTTAGTCAGTTTACACCCAGTTACGGCATGGTCTTGAACCTGCTACAAACCCACACCATCGAAAAAGCCAGAGAACTCATAGAACGCAGTTTTGGACAATATATGTCCAACTTGCACCTCCAACCAGATTTTGAAGAACTGGCACAATTTCAAGCCGAATTGTCGCAAATTCAGTCACAACTGGCGGCAATTGATGAAAGTGAATTGATGCAATACGAAAAACTGCGTCAACGCTTGAAAGTAGAACGCCAAATTTTCAAAACCTTGCAAGAACAAGCACAGGAAGATAGACAGGCACAATTAGCAATGATGCTGGATTTTGCCATATCTGGAACTATGTTGAGTCTCAACGACAGAAACGCCATGTCACCCCTACCGATAACAGTAGTGCTGGTTGACAAAGCCGTGAGTGTGGGCGAGACATCTTACTTTGTCTGCTTGGGGCAAAATAACCGTTGGTATGTGGCAACTTCAGCAGATATATTAGATATGTATGCAGAAATGCCACGAGTAGGAGTTCCATCTGAGCTAATACCACCTTCAGAATTGAGTTTGAAACGCGGACAATCAATTCGTGGTGATGAAAGTACCATTGCGATCGCTCAAAGCATACCCAACCCTGAAGAATTTAACCATCTACCCACAGAAGTAAGAGAACAACTCAGTCGCCTAATTGCTGTCCAAGAACAGTTAGAAAACCATCCCATTTATAAATCGGGTAACATTGCCAAAATATTCAAAAATCGAGCGCGTTGTGTCGAATTAGAAGCAGAAATTGAACACCTTCAAGAACAAGTATCACTACAGTCGCAAAGATATTGGGAAGAGTTTCTCTGTTTAATTGAAATTTTGCAATTCTTTGAATGTTTAGATAACTTAGTTCCCACAAAATTAGGAGAAATTGCCGCAGCCATTCGCGGTGAAAATGAATTGTGGTTAGGTTCAGTTCTAGCCAGTGGAGAATTAGATCATATTGGTCCCCATAACCTAGCAGCAGTCATAGCCGCCTTGGTGACAGAAAGCCCCCGCCCAGATACTAGAGTTGATTTTCAGCTATCAGCGGAAGCGGATACAGCTTGGTTAACATTGCAACCGATTCGCCGCGCTGTGTTAAAGGTGCAGTATCGTCATGGGGTAGCCTTACCAGTAGGTTTGGAAACTCGTTTTATTGGCTTAATTGCCCTGGTAGAACAGTGGGCGCTAGGGGTTGAGTGGAAAGCATTATGTGAAAAAACCACTTTAGATGAAGGGGACGTAGTGCGAATTTTACGCCGCACTCTAGATTTATTATCCCAGATTCCTCATGTTCCTAATTTACCAGATGTGTTGCGACGCAATGCTCAACGAGCAATGCAGTTAATTGATAGATTCCCTGTGAATGAAGCAATGGAGTAATTAGGGTTTGCGGAAAAAATTATCTGTGAGGGCTGATGGGAATAAAGTTGGGTAATATTCTTGTCTGAATCAGGATGTCCAGGATTTAAGGATTAACAGGATTAAAACTTCTTGTATTTGGCAATTCGGACGTTTCTGCCGTAAATAAGCGATTCCTACGGAGCGCTTCGCGATCGCTATTTCACACAACCACAAAACTAATATTTATTTTGTTCCAGTGCATTGGGATTGTTAGGTATTAATCACTTTCTGATGCCATTCCATAGCTTCTACAAGAAACGCTGGTCTCACTGGTGTCGAACTTTCTCCGAAAATTGAGTGCATCTTTCCCTCTCGGTTAACAGCTATATAAGCTAGTGCAATACCTTCCTGTATAAGAAAGATCCCATGAGTCCCAGCAGTAGACGATGAATGCAATCCTATTAGTTGATTTGAGGAAGGTTTGAGTTGCCCGGATGAATTCTTCTTGAGTTAGTAATCCCGACAAGTTAATTTTGCAAAAAATAACATAAAAATTTTAGGACTTACGCATTGACAGAATCAACCAAATATGGGGTATGGGTTTCGGGCATTTTAACGTGATTTTTTTGATGATTTTTGAGCGCTCGCTATTGAGCAGAAGTTAATCACCAAAAGCCTGAAACGAGGGATTTTCGTT
>NZ_JAQMSE010000186.1:0-4116 GCF_028330045.1 Aphanizomenon sp. CS-733/32 | reverse complement strand
TTTTCCTATTTTTAGATTTGGATGATTAGAAAATATTATATTTACTCAAATTACTTCATATAATTAATTATGTTTTCACTTACAAGCATTGCTAATTGATTCTTGGTCTGGCTTAAATACGACTTTTTCAGCAAGCCCTAATTACTTATCTGGTGCAGAAGATGAGATAATTAAACAGATGTCTCCTTACCGTTAGTCTTTTTTTTACTATATAAGGGTTTAAGAATTGAACGCTGATGAATGCAAATAAACGCAGATGCACATAAAGATTTTAATATTAACTCTGTTCTTCTTTTCTTTCTTCGTGTCTTTGTGGTTCATTTAATTCGTAATTTTCCGACTCAAAGGGAATTTTCATGAGTTTTGCAGCTTCTTGTAATAGTGCTTTTTGTTCATTGTGAATAACTTCTAAACGCTGGGAAATTTCGGCTAACCTTTGTTGTTTACTGTGAGTTTTTCTAATTGGGAAAATTCCGAATCTAGCAAATTTTATCCAAAGAGATTTTAATATTTTTTGGAATAATATAAAAGGAATTTTAAAAATTGACCAACTAGCCGTTTCTATAATTTTAACAATTGCTTTGATAATACTCCAAAGTACAGCAATTGTAAATAATAAAATTATTACCCCTCGCACAGGATGATTTATTCCCCATGTGAATATTTCTAATATTTGGAAAAACCAGGGATATTGTGATAAGAAATCATGAATAGTAGTATTAATACTTTTTTGGATTACTTCTGATGTATTGTCAGTAATTTTCTCGACATTTTGCCAATGATTTTCTAAATAAGCTTTAGTGTTATCTGTTGTTTGTGTGGCTTTTTGTTGTACAGATTGGGTGAAATTATAAACACCATTTTTTACTATTTGCCAATGTTGGGTAACTTTGTCTGGTAAGGTTGGATTTAGCTGCATAGGCTTGAAAATATTCAAGATAACGATAGCGAAGCGTGGCGTTAGCCATACCACAGAGGCGCAGAGGACACGGAGAGTAAGAAGGAAGAGATGCTATTTTCAAAATTAATTTTATTCAATTACCCAACTTCTTTAAGAAGTCGGGTATCTGGTATAATTCTAATTAGCAAACAGGTCTAAATCTGTGACTGCACCTACACTGCTGGAAGATACCAGTTTGGCATATTTGGCCAGTACGCCTTTGGTATATCTGGGTGGTAGTGGTTGCCAATTGGCGCGACGGGTGGCTAATTCTGCATCTGATATATTCAGTTGCAACAGACGATTATGGGCATCTATGGTAATGCTATCACCTTCTTCTACTAGGGCGATCGCACCACCTACAGCCGCTTCTGGGGCAACGTGGCCAACTACCATGCCGTAAGTACCACCGGAGAAACGTCCGTCGGTAATTAAGCCTACGGAGTCTCCTAAACCAGCACCAATAATGGCGGAGGTGGGGGCTAACATTTCCCGCATACCAGGACCGCCTTTGGGTCCTTCGTAACGGATTACAATGACATCACCGGCTGTGATTTTTCCAGCGAGGATGGCATCTAAACAGGATTCTTCTGATTCAAATACTCTGGCTGGTCCGGTAATGACGGGCTTTTTGACTCCAGTAATTTTGGCTACTGCCCCTTCCGTGGCCAGGTTGCCTTTGAGAATGGCTAGGTGTCCTTGGGCATACATGGGGTTATTCCAGGGGCGAATTACGTCTTGGTCTGGACGTGGTTCGGCGGGGATGTCTGCTAATACTTCGGCGACGGTTTGCCCGGAAATAGTGATACAGTCTCCATGGAGTAAGTCATGGACTAGAAGCATTTTCATGACTTGGGGAATGCCGCCGGCTTTGTGTAGGTCTGTGGCTACATATCTACCACTGGGTTTTAAATCACAGATGACGGGAACTCGACCGCGAATGGTTTCAAAGTCGTCTATGGTTAATTCTACACCAGCAGCGCGAGCGATCGCTAGAAAATGCAATACGGCATTGGTTGAACCACCTACGGCCATAATTACAGATATGGCGTTTTCTATAGATTTCCGGGTGATGATTGTCCGGGGTAATATCTGCTTGCGAATGGCTTCGACGAGGACAACGGCTGATTGTTCCGTACTGTCGGCTTTTTCTGGGTCTTCGGCAGCCATTGTCGAGGAATAGGGTAAACTCATGCCCATTGCTTCAAATGCTGAAGACATGGTATTGGCTGTAAACATCCCACCACATGACCCTGCACCGGGACAAGCACCCCGTTCAACGGACAACAGTTCATTTTCGTCAATTTTGCCAGCGCTGTATTGACCAACGGCTTCAAAGGAACTGACAACGGTTAAGTCTTTACCCTCATAATGTCCGGGTTTGATTGTTCCACCATAGACAAAGATAGCAGGGATATTCATCCGCGCCATTGCTAACATTGCCCCAGGCATATTTTTATCACAACCACCAATTGCTAATACACCGTCCATACTTTGGGCGCTACAGGCTGTTTCAATGGAATCAGCAATGACTTCCCGCGATACTAGGGAGTATTTCATCCCTTCTGTTCCCATGGAAATCCCGTCACTGACAGTAATTGTCCCGAAAATTTGGGGCATGGCACCGGCGGTTTTGACTGCGGCTTCTGCCCTTTGTGCCAGTTTATTAATCCCCATGTTACAAGGGGTGATGGTGCTGTAACCGTTGGCTATACCGACTATGGCTTTGTTAAAGTCTTCATCTTGGAAACCTACAGCCCGCAGCATGGCACGATTAGGCGATCGCTGCACCCCTTGTGTGATAACTTTACTTTTAAGATTTTTCGACATCTATGTTTTTTCCTTCTGTACCAAAATCGCTTAGTCGTCAGTTTCCCTTATACCAAATTAAGATGTAGCTGCATAGAATCAGATTTTTGGATTCATTAAACGCTGATAAACGCTGATAAACGCAGATAAAGACGGATGAATTAAATAAATCCTGTACATCCTTTAATCCTGAAAATCCTGATTCAGACAAAAAAATCCTGAAAATCCCATAATCCCGAAAATCCTGATTCAGACAAAAACACCTTTATATTTAGGATTAAATACCTTTTTAAACTGAAGACTAACAGCACCAAAATTAATCAGCAACCCCACAGGGAAATCATAAGCGACAACATAATTTTTCACCTGTGATAAATGCACATCCTCCAAATTGATCAGCGCCTTCAACTCCACAATAACCTGGTCTTCCACCAGAAAATCTGCCCTGCGCGTACCCACATCAATGCCATCATAATAAATAACTTGTTCCACCTCCCGACCAAAATTCAAACCCGCCCTTTTCAACTCAATTTCCAAACATCTTTGATAAATAACCTCCTGAAAACCATTACCCAGAGTATTATGTACCTTCATCGCACAACCATTAACCCTATATGTTATCTCATCCAACTTCATATAAATCCTCCACATCCTTAAAATCCAAAAAATCCCAACTCAAACCAAAAAATAAATCCTGAAAATCCCATAATCCTGAAAATCCTGATTCAGACAATTAAAATCCCTTCTTAGCAAACTCCTTTGCCTTTGCTTGAGGGTCAAATTGTAAATTCTTATCCCATTCTTTCGCTTGGCGGAAATTAGCTAAAGCCCCATTTATATCATCATTTTTTGCTAAGTTCTCACCTTGGATAACTAACACCGTCGCTGCTAATAATAACCGAGATGGAGTTTGGCAATCCTTTAATTCTGCCAACACTTGAGGATTACCAATCAAATAATTATTCAGCAAATTGCAACCATTGGTGACTAAATTATCTAAATCCAAATCCCATAAAATGATCGTCTTGTCTTCACTCCCAGAAGCCAATTGTTTGCCGTCGGGGCTAAATCCCACACTAATGACATAACCCTCATGACCTTTGAGGGTATTCAGGACTTTCCCTGTGGTCACGTCCCAGATTTTAATCGTGTTGTCACCACTCCCAGAAGCCAATTGTTTGCCGTCGGGGCTAAATCCCACACTAATGACCCCACTCTCATGACCTTTCAGGGTATTCAGGACTTTCCCTGTGGTCACGTCCCAGATTTTGATCGTCTTGTCATTACTCCCAGAAGCCAATTGTTTGCCGTCGGGGCTAAATCCCACACTAATGACCCCACTCTCATGACCTTTCAGGGTATTCAGG
>NZ_JAQMSE010000185.1:0-7454 GCF_028330045.1 Aphanizomenon sp. CS-733/32 | reverse complement strand
TCAAAATCAAGAAACATGGACGTTTTGCTAAAAGTGTTTTTCGTTACGGTTTAGATTATCTGCGTTCTCTTGTTACTGATTTAGATTTGAAATATGACGACTTTCTTCTCTCTCTCAATTTTTTGTCCTGTACTTAGATCATTCGTATCTAATTTTACTAACAATGTGTTATCGGATAATACCTGTAAATAACCTGAAGCATTAGCTAAATGGGGATAATCTTTAAAAAAAGATTGCGGGAGACGAAACCCATTTTGATTACCAATTTTTGCAGGATTAATAGGATAAATTTTATCAGCCATAATGTTTTTATGTAACTGGTTTTTCCCAAGTATATATAGACTATGACAATCCGATGGCAACGATGACGGATAATTAATTCTTGGGCTACTAAACCAGCTTCTATGGTTTTACCTAAACCCACATCATCAGCAATTAATAAGTTAACACGGGGCATTTGAATTGCCCGTACTACCGGATCTAATTGATAATCTTCAATATCTATACCACTGCGAAAAGGTGATTGTACAGTGCGAATATCAGCAGTGGAAGCTGCACCCCATCTTACTGCATCGAGAAAAGCATCTAACCTTTCTGGTGAGTCAAAACCTTTGGGTTGGGGTAATTCCATTTTTTCATAAATACGCGCCCCCACTTCCAATTCCCAAATTACCTGTAATTCTTCCCCCAAACCATCATCTTCTACAGAAGAGAGTTTGACCAAATGCTGGGTTTTTGTCACCCCACCCAACACGGGGTTAGTGGGTAAGCTGGTATGATGAACATCACTGACAACATATTGACGCGATTCCTACGGAGCGCTTCGCTATCGCACATTCACCAGTTGACCTTGTTCGGGAATAGCTCTAACTACGGTCATAAGTAATTCAAGATAAAATGAGTCTGGTGTTTAGCCTGTTAGTAATTTAGCATTTAAATACACATCATATGAAGTAAATGAGTGCAAATAATATTGTATGGCATCCATACTTAATTGGTCTATTAGAGGATCATTCAAAGAAGTCGGGGATCTCAAAGTATTGAATACAACACCAAAAATTTTCCAACATCCTCTTACAGAAAATTCATAACTGCCATATAATAGAAATCCAAATTATTTCCCAGATTTTACTCAAAATTAAAATTTAATGACTAGGTTTATACATGATAAATTCGCCAAAGACTATCTAGAAGAATTATTAAAAGATTACGGAGAAGTCAAAGCATCAGAAAAAGTCTCAGGAGAAATTAAAGAAATAGATGTTTTATTCACACCTGCTAAACAACAAAGTTCTAAATTACAAATACTGGGCTTACTAGGAAGACTTGCCGAAAATCCTGCGATAATAGAACCATACCGCAATCCAGCTTCTACCGATGAAATCTGCGACTGTATTCTCAAGTTATTAGAAGTCAAGGCTTCATTGCGACGAGAAGCCAAAGCCAATAAAATCAAACTTCAGGAGTCAGAAATTCCTAAATTGTGGATTTTAACCCCCACTATTTCTGAAACTCGTTTATCTAGCTTTAGAACTATCCAACAAGAAGGTTGGTTATCGGGAGTACACTTTTTAGCAGATCCCTTGCGAACAGCAATTGTGGCAATACACCAACTACCACAAACACCGGAGACTTTATGGTTGAGGCTTTTGGGTAGGGGAAGCGTACAATCACAAGCAATTATCGAGTTGCAAGCGTTACCATTAGATCACCCTTACCAAAAAACCACCCTGGAATTAGTTTACAACTTGCGCGAAAATTTGAGAGTAAATCAAAAACTAGAAACAGATGATAGGGAGTTAATTATGCGATTAGAACCACTTTATCAAAGAAATAGAGAACAAGCTAAAGAAGAAGGAAGACAAGAAGGAAAGCAAGAAGGAAAGCAAGAAGGAGAAAAAAACTTAATACTGCGTCTACTACATCGTCGGATTGGGGAAATTGATTCGTTATTAATCGAGCGAATTACAGGATTATCAATTGAACAGTTAGAAAATTTAGGAGAGGCATTATTAGACTTTTCTAGTGTTGCTGATTTAGAAGCTTGGTTAACCCAACACTCAATTTAATTCATTTTGATTATTACGGAGTTAATCATGCAATTAGAACCATTTTTCAAACAACCTATACTTGTCATAATCTAAAAACATTAAATCAGGTAGGTTGGGGAGCCATCGCCTTGGACGGGTTTCCCGGCTTGTGGCGAATGGCGTTTGACGTTCTTGTTACCCAACATTTACAGACTTTTGTTGGGTTGCGCTGTCGCTTAACCCAACCTACAAAAACTCTTAACCAAACAGTATTGTAATCATTAATAAGTTCCACTTGCTAAATTGAAAGGGTGTAATGCAATAGAAAAACCTATTTAAAATATCAAATTCTAAAAATATGAACAGTTTCAAAACTCTTTGTAAAACCCTAGCTATTAGTACAGGAATCTTTTTGTTATCTGTGCCTACTACCTACGGGATACCACCAAAACCGTTGTTAAATGTCAAAACAACTTATAATCAAACAGGTTCTTGGGATGCAACTTATTATTTTACAATCAAATTACCAGAATCTCTGGCTAATTGGCAACTGCAACAGGTTGTTTTAACACAAATAGAAGGTGTAGAAAATATTGAATTCAATCAGAAAGACAGTTTTGCTTTTATAGAAGCAAGTGGACAAAAAGAAAAGCTAGGTATTACCCTCAGCAAGAGTTCAACTCAACCACAAACTGTCATTGCTACTTTTGATAAACCAGTTTCTGCGAATCAAACAATTAATATCGCTTTAAAACCTTTTTATAATCCCGCTAGTGAAGGTATTTATCTATTTCAAGTTCATGTTATTTCCTCTGGTGAAAAGGCGAATAAGTTAGTTGTGGGAACTGCTAGATTCCAATTTTATAATAGTTTTGATAATCACCTATTTTATCAATGGTAACGTGTTTATAAATTGCTGATTTTTCAGACAAATTCAGCAATATCCATCAATTGGTTAAGAATGCTAAACGACAACTATTCAGTAACAAATTCAATTCTTCTGCCACTTGAAACGGATTTTTTCCTAACCTTGGAGCAGCAATTACAGCTTCATCAGGATTTCTACCTGTTTTCTTTACAGCAGAAATCGCATCTTTGTTAGAAAATTCCCGAACACTCACTAACCAAGCTGCTAAGATATGTCCAGTGCGGCCAATTCCACCAGCACAATGTACAACTACTTTTTCATTTTCTTGATTTGCTGTGATCAAAAAAGGCAGTATTTTCTGTGTAAGTGTTTCTAAATCACATAAATGAAAATCTTCAATTGGTGTCCAACAAACTTGTTGATTACCAAATTCTTGCCGATATGTATCTAAAAGATGTGCATAATTAGCTAGTTGTTTTTCACTAAGTAAACAACAAACTCGCTTGATATTTTGCGATTTCATAAACTTAATCCAGTCTTCTACCTGTTGATTTGAATATCCAGGTTGAGAAGCACCAAATACGATTGTTTCTTTTTCCCAAGCAGCAGCAAATTTGTACATCTTTAAATGTCTAAATTTTGAATCTTTTTTATTGCTTTTTCTGCGTAAATAGAAACATCACGATCAGGGTCATCTAGTGCTTGTTGTAGAGCATTTAAAGCCTGGGCATTATCTAAATTACCAAGTGCTATTGCTGACTCTTTTCTCACATCAGAATATTCGTCTGTTAATGCTATAATCAAATCAGGTAATAAATTTTCATCTGGCGTTTTTTGTAATACTTGAAGTGTGAATTTTCGCACTTGCCAATATTCATCTTTTAAGGCAACTTTTAACGCCGGAATTGCGTCTGAATTAGCGTGAATAGCTAGGGATTTAGCTGCATTGCGTCGTACTTGCCAATCAGGATCAGAAGTGAGTGCTTGAGTTAATAATTCTACAATTTCTTGATCTGCTAAATGTCCTAAAGTTAAAGCTGCTGCACGACGGACATTTGCATCAGGATCATTGATTAATGATAAAGCAGGTGGACATATTTGCACTTGGTTTAAATAGCGTAGAGTTGTAATAGCAGTTTCTCGTAGTTGTGGATATTTAGAATCAAAGAAAGATAACACCGCAGGTAGAGATTGAACATCATGTATCTTCCGCAATAAGATTAAGATGTTAACTTGGAGATTGATATTTTCTTGATGTAGTGCATCCAATAAAAGCAATAAATGATCTGTGGTGACTAATTCACCTAAAGCTGATAATCCTTCGGTGCGAACTTCTATATCTGGGGAAGCAAGAGTTTTTAATAAAGCAGGTACAGCAACAGGATTAGCAAGTTCCCAAAGTGCAGATACGGCAATTTTTTGGACTGCGGTGCTTTCGTCTTCCAGTGCGATAATTAAAGCGTCAACTGCTGCGTCTTCTCCAAGATGCTGTAGAGATTTTACCGCAACTAGGCGATCGCTCACATCAGGCGATCGCAACATTTCCAACCATTGATTTAACTCTGAATCTGTATCTGTAAACATTTCTGCACCTCTACCGCAATAAAAAAGGAATTTGGACTGTAATGGCGTTGGTTGGACATTCTTTTTCACAGGGTAGACAGAACCAACATTCATCATATTTCATGTATGCTTTTCCCGTCTCTGGATTTTTTGCTAATACATCCAAAGGACAAACTTCAATACAAGCCACACATTTTTCTAAACATTTAGATTCATCAACAATTACTGGAACATCAACTCTTTGATTAATTAAAGCCATAAATTTATCACTCCCTAATTTTATTAAAAATTAAACAAAAAATTCCCATTCTTCCCTAAAAGAAATTACCATTTTATTCAATTCCTCCATATCAATTAAAAACGCATCATGTCCGTGAGTTGATTTGAGCAACCCCAATTGAGCATGAGGGATTAAATCTACTAATTCTTGTTGTTCCACTGGAGGATAAAGAACATCAGAATCAATGGATACAACTAAAGTTGGTTGTTTGATACTTTGTAAAACTGATTGATAATCTTTTCTGTTCCAACTAACATCATGACTATCCATTGCTTGAGTTAATGTAATATAAGTATTAGCATCAAAACGTTCTATTAGTTTTTGACCTTGATATTGTAAATAACTAGATATGGTAAACTGATTAGATTCATCCTGCTGTCTGCCAAAACGATTTGTAAAACTATCCCAATAACGATAGTTAATCATTGCCATCATTCTCGCTACTGCTAATCCTTGGTTCGGAGGTGCATCAATTGTATAGTTTCCCCCTTGCCAATTTGGATCTATATAAATTGCCTGTCTTTGTGCTTCACTCAAGCCAATAGACCATGCTGAATGTCTTCCAGGTGCAGCCATTGGTGCGATCGCTCTCACCTTTTCTGGATACAATAAAGCCCATTCTAAAACTTGCATTCCACCCAATGAACCGCCAATTACTAACTGTAGAGATTGAATATCCAAATATTCTAATAGTGCAGCTTGGAGGTGAACCATATCCCTAATTGTAATTCTCGGAAAAGATCCACCATAAACCTTTCCTGTATTTGGGTTAATAGAAGTTGCTCCAGTTGTACCGTAACAACTTCCTAAAATGTTGCTGCACACGATAAAATCCTGATTAGGATCAAAGACTTTTCCTGAACCAAACAAATCTCCCCACCAATCATCAGCATCAGCAGAACCAGTTAGAGCATGACAAATTAAGACTCCATTATCGCCGATTGCGTTTAATTTTCCCCAGGTACGATAAGCAACCTGAACACCAATTAATAGTTCACCAGATAAGAGTGAAAATGGTGCTGAGAGTTGATAAAACTGGGTTTTTGCTGAAATAAAGTCTAGGTATTTCATAAAATTAGCAATTAGCTATAGATATCTAGATTCCCGACTTCTTAAATAAGTCGGAGATCTTTTGGTATATTAGCCAGAAACCTTCTTAAATGCCTGTTCAAAGTCCTCCTTAATATCATCAATATGTTCAATTCCCACAGATACCCGCACTAAATCAGGTGTTACACCAGCGGAAATTTGTTCGGTATCATTTAGCTGTTGATGGGTTGTAGACGCAGGATGAATTACCAAGGTTTTAGCATCACCAACATTTGCTAAATGACTGGCTAATTTCACATTACTAATAAAAGCCTTACCTGCTTTTAATCCACCTTTAATACCAAAATTGAGAACTCCTCCAAAGCCATGTCGAAGATATTTTTTAGCGCGTTCATGATATGGATGATTGGGAAGTCCGGGATAATTAACCCATGCTACCTGCTCTTGTTGTTCTAACCATTTGGCCAATTCTAAAGCATTGTTGATATGACGTTCTACACGCAGGGAAAGGGTTTCTAATCCTTGAAGTAATAGAAAAGCATTAAATGGACTCAATGCTGCGCCAAAATCTCGTAATCCTTCGACTCTGGCGCGAATAATAAAGGCAATATTACCAAATTGACTACCTTTTCCAAACACTTCTTGAAAATTCAATCCATGATAACCGGGGGAAGGTTCGGTAAAGAGGGGAAATTTGCCGTTACCCCAATCAAATTTACCAGAATCAACTATTACGCCACCAATGGATGTACCATGTCCTCCAATCCATTTAGTAGCAGATTCGACAACAATATCTGCACCATGTTCAATGGGTCGTGCTAGATATCCACCCGCGCCAAAGGTATTATCTACAATTAAAGGAATGCCATTTTCGTGGGCAATGTGGGCTAAAGCAGCAAAGTCTGGGATATTGAATTGAGGATTACCAATGGTTTCAACATACAAGGCTTTTGTGTTTTCATCAATTGCTTGACGGAAATTTTCTGGATCATCTCCTTCCACAAATTTGACATTAATTCCCAATCGTGGAAGAGTAACTTTGAACTGGTTATAAGTTCCCCCATAGAGGAAACTGGTAGAAACAATATTATCTCCTGCTTGAGCGATCGTACTGATGGCTAAAAATTGCGCTGCTTGACCACTTGCAGTGGCTAAAGCTGCTACACCCCCTTCTAAAGCCGCAATCCGTTTTTCAAATACATCCGTTGTCGGATTCATAATCCGGGTATAAATGTTACCAAACTCCTGGAGAGCAAATAACCGCGCTCCATGTTCAGCATCATCAAAAACGTAGGAAGTGGTTTGATAAATTGGTACAGCACGGGCATTAGTACCAGGTGCAGGTTCTTGTCCAGCATGGACTTGTAGGGTTTCAAAACGATAATTTTCTGACATAGTTAGTATTTAAATAGGTTGACTATCAAAACATGAAATTCGGACTTACGCAAAAACCTCTCAAACTCTTATTTCTCTGTGTCCTCTGCGGTTCGTTTATCCGTAATTTGTGCGTAAGTTCTAGAAATATAGGACTTACGCATTGACAGGATCAACCAAATATGAGGTATGGGTTTCGGGCATTTTAACGTGATTTTTTGATGATTTTTGAGCGCTCGCTATTGAGCAGAAGTTAATCACCAAAAGCCTGAAACGAGGGATTTTCGTT
>NZ_JAQMSE010000184.1:0-29264 GCF_028330045.1 Aphanizomenon sp. CS-733/32 | reverse complement strand
CGACTAGAAGTCGCAGCTACACAGACGAAACCCACCTTCGTGGGTTCAAAAGCCTTGATTTTTCGTTAGTCCACGCAGGTGGACTTTGTTTGTGTAGTAGCGATTTCTAATCGCCGGAAACTTTTCAAACATCCTCTAATTAATAATTGACAGTGGTTGTCGCGGTATGCACTTGAATGAGATCCAGAATCTACAGTAAAAGTCATACTGTAAGAGACTCCTGACTCCTGCTATGTGATATCTTAATCACTGAAAACAGGTAATTCTAAAATAAATCCTGGTAAAACATTTTCTCCCGATAAACTTGTCGGTAATGGTACTATTTCTACAGATTGATTTTGACGATAAATTTCTACTTGTTGATTTTGAGGATCAATTAACCAACCTAAACGTAAACCACTATTCAGATATTCCTCCATTTTATCCTGTAATTGACTCAAAGAATCTGTACGAGAACGTAATTCTATAACAAAATCAGGACAAATTTTAGGGAATTTTTCTTGTTCTTGAATGCTTAAAGAATCCCAACGTTCATTAGCTATCCAAGCCACATCAGGAGAGCGTTTACCACCATTAGGTAGAGTAAAAACAGTGGAAGAACTAAATACTTTTCCTAGCTTAGTTTGCAAATTCCATAACCAGACATATCCATTAAAATTTGATTCTCTATTGCCACTAATTGCACCAACTGGAGGCATAATTATTAATTCTCCCTTAGCTGTTTGTTCAAGTTTCCAATCTTCATTGATTTGACATAGTTGATAAAATTGATCATCACTTAACTCTACATTTTTGATATTTAAAATAATTGATTGAGTTATCGTCATTGCTGAAAACTCCTTAACGCTTAGGTAATGGAGAATAGTATCTAAACTAATTATCAACCATATTTTGTAGATTTGCCACTGATCATAATCAAACGCAGATAGACGCAGATAAACGCAGATAGAAAACGTGGTATATAGGATTTAGCATTGCTAAACCCCTACGATTAATCATCTCAATCAAGTATAATTGACAAAACTTAACGAAATTCACCAATGCTAGATATTAAACAAATTAGAGAAAATCCCCAACTAGTGCAAGAAAAGTTGAACAGTCGTAGTGGCAAATACGAAATTCAGCCTATATTAGATTTGAGCCAAAAACAACGGGAATTGGAAGTAAAACGCAATGAACTCCAAGCCCGCAGTAATGAAATTGGTAAGTTAGTCGGACAAAAGGTAAAATCTGGTGTTAATCCTCAAGATGCTGAAATACAGGCTTTAAAGGAAGAAGGAAACAGCCTCAAAATCACATTAAGCGCATTAGAACCCCAGGAAAAAGAGTTAAAAGCCCAAATTCACCAATTACTGTTAGCACTTCCAAATTTACCGAGTGATTCTACACCTATTGGTAAAAGTGAAGATGATAACCCAGAAGTGAGAAAATGGGGAGATGAATATAAACCCGAAAATCCGAACATTATACCCCATTGGGAAATCGGCGAAAAGTTGGGTATTCTCAATTTTGAAAGAGCGGTAAAAATTGCCCAAACTCGGTTTGTGAGTCTTATCGGTGCGGGTGCGGCTTTAGAAAGAGCATTAATTCAGTTTATGCTTTCTAAACATATTCAAAATGGCTATATTGAAATTAGTCCACCATTGTTAGTAAATACTGATTCTTTAACGGGAACGGGACAATTACCCAAGTTTGCAGAGGACGGTTTTAAATGTGCAGATGATGATTTGTGGTTAATTCCGACTGCGGAAGTTCCGGTTACTAATTTTTATCGAGAGGAAATTATCAGCGCGGAAGAATTACCAATTTATCACTGTGCATATACGCCATGTTTTCGGCGAGAAGCGGGAAGTTATGGCCGGGATATGCGGGGTTTAATTCGGTTGCATCAATTCAATAAAGTGGAGTTGGTGAAGTTAGTAAAACCGGAAGATTCTTTTGAGGAATTGGAGAAATTGGTGGGAAGTGCTGAGAGTATTTTACAGGCTTTAAAATTGCCTTATCGAGTGATTAATTTATGTACTGCTGATTTAGGTTTTGGGGCAACAAAAACCTATGATTTAGAGGTGTGGTTGCCTTCTGCTGGCAAGTATCGAGAGATTTCTAGTTGTTCTAATTGTGTTGATTTTCAAGCGAGAAGGGCGGATATTCGGTTTAAGGAAGCTGGTAAGAAGGGGACGCAATTTGTGCATACTTTGAATGGTTCTGGTTTGGCTGTGGGCAGGACTATGGCAGCGATTTTGGAGAATTATCAGCAACCAGATGGGACAATTAAAGTACCGGAGGTTTTGCAGGTTTATTTGGGTAGGGAGGTTTTGTAGTTTAGGGATTTTTGTAGAGGCGTTTTTGGGGGGTGCGTCTCTATGTTAGTATGTTAGTGATGGATTTTTGTAACATTTTCAGCAAAGCCTATGTATAGAGATTTAGATATTTGGAATGCGATATACGCACTTTATGAACTAATAACTGATGAGGAAAATTCTGAGAAAAAATATCAGACATTCTTTGAATCACATCCAGTTGTTTTTAAAATTTTAGGTTTTGATACTTTCCAGTCATACGAAAAGTCATCTGGTAAGCAAATTCCGTTTGACAATGATCGAGACTTTAGACCGGAACCAGATTTCCTCTGTGGAAATATAGAGTCTTGTACTGTAACTGTTTTTGAATTGAAAACGCCCTTTGTAAAACCATTCATTGTTGAGCGAACTGATGGAAATAGACGCAAGCTTAATGCTGATGCCGAATCTTATGTCTCTCAGGCGACCGAATATGCTGAGTCTATCCTCGAAGGTAGCGAAGCTCGAAGTGTGGTGAAATCCGACTTATCACTACCAGAAATTTCATCATTCAAAATTATTATTGTTTATGGTCTTACGGATGGTAATGATATGGCTGGAGTATCTCGCCTTCTTAATAATCGCAAAATTCCAACTACATTTCTTTGCTATGATTTATTGCTAGAGAAACTAGTTGACAGCTACTTAAATACTCGAAGAAAAACAGAGAATCGAACTGGATTGTCAATTGTTTACCACTTGATAGTTGATAAAGAACAACTGTTTCCACGTTCATTTATTGCTGATCACGGTTCTCCAAAAAAAAATCGCTTATCTGTCTTTATTGAAAATGGGCATATTGTTTATCAGTGTATTGATAATGATGAGATGGTTCATATCTTAAAATCTCCAATAGTTTATGATCAACCAATTTTCCTAAGATTTGAATTGGCAAATGATGATAATGGCATTTATTTATCTTTAAACGTCAATAATGAAGAGCGCGATTTGCGCGTTGGCAGTGTTAATTTAAACTTTAATCTCCAACTAACTGGATTTGTTTTAGGTACAGATATATCCTGTAAGTTTTTCGGAAGATTTTATATGCTTGAATCTTATTACTCAGCAAAAACAATGTCTATTGAGGATAAGCTTGGCTCATACCATTACTTCAAACGAAAGACATTAGGTATCTCTGCTGGAGTTCGCTTTGATGGGAAGCATTATCTCGTTCGTGATCAAAATGGAAACATGAGTCAGAGCAATCCTAAGTATCAACCAAAATATGTAAATCCTATTAACAGTGAAATTTAAGAATAAACCTAAGCTATAGCTCATCTCGTAGGGTGCGTTAATGAAATGTAATGCACCGTTTTTTATTAAAATTTAACTGTCAGAATCAGGATAACCAGGATTAAAGGATTAACAGGATAATATTTGATGTTGATATTCTGGAATATTTGAATTAGCGCAATTTCTGAAGATGCAGATGAATATAAAAAAACATCCTGTACATCCTCAAATCCTGGACATCCTGATTCAGACAAAATGCAATTTCTGAAAATGTAGATAAATTTTAAAAAAACATCCTGGACATCCTGATTCAGACAAAATGCGATTGTTTAAACTATAATAAAATATGACCATCATTCATCATCAAATTACTATGCTAAAAAGTTACGAAGCAATTTATGAAAATGGGCAATTAACATGGTTGTCAGAACAACCTCAAGTTAATTCTGCTCGTGTGATTATCACCATACTACAAGAAAACTTACCATCAAAAAAACGCCGTATTCCTCCTGCTTCCATTGCTGGCAAAGGTAAAACATTGGGTGATATCGTTAGTCCTATTGTCAATGAAGAAGAGTGGGAATGTCTCAAATAATAGTCCTTGATACTCATATTTGGTTCTGGTTTATTAATCAACAATTTGATAAATTTCCTACTCACTGGAGAGAAGCTATTGAAACGGCTGACGAGGTAGGTATTTGTGTTATTTCCTGTTATGAAATTGCACTTGCACAACAACGAGGAAGGCTAGAATTACCTTGTACTGCTAATCAATGGTGTCAGGAAGCATTAGAACCATCAGGTATTAAATTATTTCCCTTGACTGCGGAAATTGCTTGTCGTGCTGTGAATTTATCTGCTGTTCACAAAGATCCATTTGATCGTTTAATTATTGCTACCACATTAGAATATCAAGCAAAACTAGCCAGTATTGATGGTTTATTTTCTCAGTATCCTGAACTCAATAATTATTTGATGAAATAGTTCGCTCATCTTGTAGGGTGCGTTACATTTCATTAAAGCACCGTTTTCTATTAATATTTAACTGTCTGAATCAGGATAACCAGGATTAAAGGATTAACAGGATAATATTTGATGTTGATATTCTAGGATATTTGAATTAGCACAATTTCTGAGGATGTAGATTAATTTTAATAAAATATCCTGTACATCCTCAAATCCTGGACATCCTGATTCAGACAAAATGCAATTTATAAAAATGTAGATAAATATTAAAAAAACATCCTGTAAATCCTCAAATCCTGGACATCCTGATTCAGACAAAATACAATTTCTGAAAATATAGATGAATATTAAAAAAACATCCTATACATCCTCAAATCCTGGACATCCTGATTCAGACAAATAATGTTAAAATTTTTACTAGCAGAAAATGGTCAAAAAAGGTAAACTAATTGAAAAATTAAAAAATAGCCCCAACAATGTAAAGTTTAGTGATATTCGTAAACTTTTAGAGTTAGAGGAATTTTTATTAGATAGAATTACAGGTAGTCATCACATATTTATCAAAGATGAAACAATTTTAGTAATTCCAGTTCATAATAATCGGGTAAAATCAGTTTATGTTAAACGAGTATTAGAATTAATAGAAGGAGCGTAATCATGAATTATCCCATAGTTGTTTATCCTTGTGAAGAAGGCGGTTTTGTAGCAGAAATTCCAGCATTAAAAGGATGTTTAGCACAGGGTGAAACTTTAGAAGAAACCTTACAAGAATTGATAATTGTGCGAAAATTATGGTTAGAAACAGCCGAAAAATATGGTCAAAAATTGCCAGATATTGAAGGTGCTATTGCAAAAGTGAAAGCTCTAAGTAGCGTATGAATTTTAGAATCAGGATTTCCACCGATTAAAGGATTAACAGGATTGTATTTGAGTTTGATATTGTGGGATATTTGAATTAGCACAATTTCTGAAAATGTAGATGAATATTAATAAAACATCCTGTACATCCTCAAATCCTGAAAATCCTGATTCAGACAAAATACAATTTCTGAAAATATAGATAAATATTAAAAAAACATCCTGTACATCCTGATTCTGACAATTTTCAGCTACAATTAAAGCATTAGAAGTGATTCAGAAAGTAAGCTATTATCCCCATTTGCTTACAAAAACAAAGAATATGATACATGAAAAAAATCTCCCAATGCTTTGGCTTGATTTTTGCTAATACTTCTTTTACCATTTATTACTTCTGAAGTAATACCTTTTGAGCCAAAAATCTCGACAATATCCTTTTGTTTGAGTTCTCTTACTGACATTAACTCATGTAATATATCTA
Source organism: Aphanizomenon sp. CS-733/32 (assembly GCF_028330045.1). Lineage (NCBI taxonomy): Bacteria > Bacillati > Cyanobacteriota > Cyanophyceae > Nostocales > Aphanizomenonaceae > Aphanizomenon > Aphanizomenon sp. CS-733/32. The sequence continues at coordinate 23,387 of NZ_JAQMSE010000184.1, read as the reverse complement.
GGGGAGTTATAGCTTTCATCTGATAGACTTTATTTTCATATTGCTCAATTAGTGTTACTAGCAACTGTAAAACTTCAGCTTGTTCATCTGTCAAATTTTCCCCTAAATCCATAAATTTATCCACTTCATTTAGTAGACGCTTATGTTCTATTTCTGTGTCAATTATACGTGGCACAGTTTCAGAAAGTAGCTTAATGTATTCTTCCTTGTTTAGTGTAGTTGTCATATACAACCCCCTTTGGGGTAGAATGTTTTCACTAGGGACATAGTAAAGCCATATCCTAGATGTTTATGAGCTTATGAGTAGTGTAATTAGACTATTGAGAAGCGAAATCCTCTAATAATCCTCTAATTATTCCTTATTTTTTCCACTTATCTTCATTATATTCACTATGAGTTAATACATCCTCAATCTTAATGGTCTTGACTTTATAGGTAATTTTAGTAATTAACCGAAACTTATTTCCTCCTATATTAAAAACTGTGTACCCTTGTACAAAATCTGCGTGTGGATAAACTTTCCTTACATCTATAATGTGTTTCCATTCTTCCTTTTGAGCAGTTTGGAGCCAAACATTAAGACTAATTTCAGCATCTGGATGAATCTTACTAAATTCAGTTAGGTTTTCGATGCCAATTACTTTCATAATATATTATTAAATTCGATTTTTTTAGTTTAAACATATCTGCTTTACCTTGTTTTTTTGGTCTGTCTAACTTTATGTTCTCATAAAGAGAACCAAATGTCAAGCCTCTGTACAGGAATTTTTGGAAATTCATTTCAATTAGGCGAAGTGTTGAGATTACCACCGCGTAAACGTTACGCTACTCCCGGATTTCTCATCTTGTAGGGTGCGTTCTCCGAAAGTACAGCACCATTTTTTATTAATATTTAACTGTCTGATAGCGCAGCGTGGCGCAAGTCATATCAGGATAACCAGGATTACAGGATTAACAGGATTGTATTTGATATTGATATTGTGGGATATTTGAATTAGCGCAATTTCGTGAAAATGTAGATAAATATTAAAAAACATCCTGTACATCCTCAAATTCTGAGCATCCTGATTCTGACAAAATACAATTTCGTGAAAATGTAGATAAATATTAAAAAACATCCTGTACACCCTCAAATCCTGGACATCCTGATTCAGACAAAATACAATTTCTGAAAATGTAGATAAATATTAAAAAACATCCTGTACACCCTCAAATCCTGGACATCCTGATTCAGACAATTTTTAGCTACAATTAAAGCATAGGCAACTAACATGAATTAGAGGAAATAATCATGAATACAGCCAAACTTAGCAGTGACGGTACTAATCAAATGCTGAATTAGAATATGGTGTTTATAAAAGTCAGCAGCAAGAGAAAAATAAAAATGCTTTAATACAGTTTTTACTACCTTTAGAAATTGTGGAATTTAGTCAAAATGCAGCAGGAATTTATGGATGTATTAGAAGGGATTTAGAAAGTAAATGGCTTCAAAAATAGACTCAATTAGTTTTACTTTTCTGGATAAGTAACCCCGCTACCGTCTTAAAATTCCACCAAGGGTCGGAACTGGCGTACAATACTGGAATTGACTAATATTAAGCCACGCCAAGTTAAAAACAGTATCTTATGCCAGCATTTTTATTAGAGGTCGGTACAGAAGAATTACCCGCAGGTTTTTTGAGTGATGCTATTGTACAATGGCGATCGCACATTCCCGAAAGCCTAGAAACCCACAATCTCCCCAATACGGTTGTTGAAGTCTATGGAACACCGCGCCGGTTAGCAGTTCTCATTACCGGTTTACCTTCCCAACAAGCAGACAGGGAAGAAGAAATCAAAGGACCACCCGCACAAGCAGCTTTTAAAGACGGACAACCCACGAAAGCCGCCATTGGTTTTGCGAGTAAGCAAGGTGTAGATATTTCCGCTTTAGAAATTCGTCCCACAGACAAAGGGGATTTCGTCTTTGTTAACAAAAAAATTCCCGGTCGTCCCATAGCGGATATTTTAACCGAACTTGTCCCCCAATGGGTTTGGAACTTAGAAGGCAAGCGATTAATGCGCTGGGGATATGGTGACGCTAGATTTTCCCGGCCAATTCGGTGGTTAGTAACATTGTTAGATGGGGATGTTTTACCGTTAGAGTTAGATAATGGCGAAAAAACGGTTAAGAGCGATAGCGAAGCGCTGCTGCAAGCAGGTCGCCTATCTCGCACCCATAGAGTCTTACACCCCGAACCCGTCAGTATTTCCCATGCTACAGAATATGTAAAAACCTTGGCTTCCGGTTATGTAAATGTCCCCCCAGAAAACCGAGCCGAAATTATCACAAATCAAGTGAAAGCCGCCGCCAAAAAATTAGGTGGTTATACGCCAATTTACCCCGACTTACTAGCAGAAGTTGTAAATTTAGTTGAATATCCCACAGCAGTAATCGGACAATTTGAAGCAGAATTTCTCAACTTACCAAAAGAAGTAATTACCGAAGTCATGGTAAGTCATCAGCGTTATTTTCCCGTCTTCAAAAATGCTGATTGTCAGGAATTATTACCCAATTTTATCACCATTAGTAACGGAGATCCCGCTAAATCAGATATTATCGCCGTCGGTAATGCTAGAGTAATTCGAGCGCGGTTAGCTGACGGCAGATTTTTCTATGAAGCTGATTTAGCCAAACCCTTAGAAACATATTTACCCCAATTAGAAAAAGTCACATTCCAGGAAGATTTAGGTTCAGTTCGCGTCAAAGTTTCCAGAATAGTTAAGAATGCCGAAAAAATTACTAATCAACTACAATTAAATCCTGCCCAAACCCTCAATATACAAAGAGCTGCATTACTTTGTAAAGCCGATTTAGTTACGCAAATGGTCTATGAATTTCCTGAATTGCAGGGAATCATGGGCGAAAAATACGCCTTAGCAAATGGCGAAAATCCAGAAGTTGCAAAAGCAATTTTCGAGCATTACTTACCCAGAAATGCTGATGATATTTTTCCCCAAACTCTCACAGGTCAAGTAGTCGGTTTAGGTGATAGATTAGATACTTTAGTGAGTATTTTTGGTTTAGGTTTAATTCCCACTGGTTCATCAGATCCTTTTGCATTGCGTCGCGCTGCAAATGCCATTGTTAATATTACATGGCTGGCGAACTTGCAAATTAATTTATCAACCCTTTTAGAACAAATCGCCACAGATTTTGCCACAGAGTTTAACAAAGATGCCAAATCCTTAATTAAAACATTGCAAGAATTTTTCTTGCAACGGATTCGCACCTTATTACAAGATGAAAAACAGATAGATTACGATTTGGTAAATGCAGTTTTGGGAGAAAATGATCCTGAATACACAGAACGCGCATTAACAGATTTATTAGATGTCCGCGATCGCGCTCTCTATTTACAACAAATCCGCAAAGATGGTACATTAGATAAAATTTACGAAACCGTCAACCGTTCCACCCGCCTCGCAGCACAAGGAAATCTAGACTTTCAACAACTAGAACCACAACCTTTAATTAATCCCCAACTCTTCCAGAAAAAATCCGAATCTGCATTTTATAACGCTTTGTTGGAACTAGTTCCCCAAACCCAAGCAGCACAAAAGAATCGAGATTATCAACTGTTAGTAACCGCACTAGCAAAAATCGCCCCCACCGTTAGTACATTTTTTGATGGTGAAGACAGCGTTTTAGTTATGGACGCAAATCCCGATATTAAGCAAAATCGCTTAAATTTGCTGGGATTACTGCGAAATCACGCCCGTGTATTGGCGGATTTTGGCGCAATAGTCAAAAACCTGTAGGTTCAAAAAATATCTTCTCAGTTGTTACTCATTGACAAAACAAATCATATAAATGTTATTGTTGTTTTGTCTTTTAATGTTTTGAAAATCAGAGGCGATATGGAATTAAAAAACCTAGCTGAAATGTTCGCAATTTTGACCATTTTAGAACCAGATACAAAAATCTGTCAACTAACCGCAAGACTTGCATCTGCAGGTTCAGCAACCGAAGGAGAAACTGATACTGCTGTTATCAAAGAGATAAAGGGTTGTTTATCCGACTTGCAAAAAGAGTTGAATGATGTTAACAACAAAAAATTACAAGCGAAAGAAAAACTCTTAACCAGAATTTTGACTCCTGACGCATAATACTTGATCTTTGTAATTTTGAAAGTGATCGCTTGCTGATTATATCAAGCACGATCACTTTTTTTCCAAATCTTACTGTTAGTCTTTCAAACGTGATAATACTCAGATGGTTGTTTTAACTGTTTCTCCCACTTGAGAAAAATTACCCAAACAAAAAAAACTTGTTAAATTGTTGCCAATTAACACTACAATAGGGAAGCTTAACCAGGGATGCTACATAGTCTATGCCACAAGCGCTAATTATTGGATTCGGAAAATCCGGTGTAGCTGCGGCAAGATTGTTAAAACAGGAAGGCTGGGAGGTAGAACTTTGCGACAGTAGCACCTCCCCAACCCTCCTCGAACAACAACAAAAACTCGCCAGCGAACATATCACCGTCAAATTGGCACACAAACCAGAATTTACCAGTTCTGATATATCCAAGTTAATAGTTGTCAGTCCCGGAGTTCCTTGGGATATTCCTATATTAGCCACAGCGCGAGAACTAGGCATAGAAACTATTGGCGAAATGGAACTAGCTTGGCGATATTTACAAGATATTCCTTGGGTAGCAATCACCGGTACAAATGGTAAAACCACCACTACAGCCTTAACTGCGGCAATTTTCCAAACAGCAGGATTGAACGCCCCCGCCTGTGGTAACATTGGTTATGCTGCTTGTGAGGTAGCAATACAGGCAAGAGGGAATACAGAAAAAAATTCCGTTGATTGGATAATTGGGGAAATTAGTAGTTATCAAATTGAATCTTCTGTGACATTAGCGCCTCGTATTGGAATTTGGACAACCTTCACACCAGATCATTTAGCTCGTCACAAAACATTAGAAAATTACTATAATATCAAAGCCAAATTATTACATAATTCCCAAATTCAAATATTTAACGGTGATGATACTCATTTGAGCAAATTAGGATTAAATCATTGGCCAAACGCCTATTGGACAAGCGTTAAAGGTCAAGAATTTCTAATTGGTGAAAAAGGCTTTTATATAGAGAATGGCTGGGTAATGGAAAAAATCAGCGCCACACCCCAACCCATTGTTGAGGTATCTGCATTGCGAATGGTAGGAGAACATAACCAGCAAAATCTCCTCATGTCCGTCGCCGCAGCCAGATTAGCAGGTATAGATATTACCGCAATTTCTCAAGCTGTCCGTGAATTTCCTGGTGTTCCCCATCGCTTAGAACATATCTGCAATTGGCAAGGAATTAATTTTATTAACGATAGCAAAGCCACCAATTACGACGCAGCCGAAGTAGGATTGGCATCTGTGCAAAGTCCCGCCATTTTAATCGCCGGTGGAGAAGCCAAAGCCGGAGATGATAGTGCCTGGTTAGACCAAATTCAAGCCAAAGCCGCCGCCGTCTTACTCATAGGTAACGCAGCACCAGCATTTGCGAAACGTTTCCAAAAGGTGGGATATAGCAATTATCACATAGTGGAAACAATGGAAAACGCCGTATCTTTATCTGCGGAATTAGCCAAAAAACATCAAGCTTCAGTAGTATTACTGTCTCCAGCTTGCGCTAGTTTTGATCAGTATCCTAACTTTGAAATGCGGGGCGAAGACTTTCGGCAATTGTGTCAAAAATATCTAGGGTTTGCTGAAAAAACGTAAAACGTAAATGAATCAATGACACCAATCACCAATGACTAATGACCAATTACCTTTTCCTGACTAGGTGGAATTTGTTCAATAGGAATTAGTGATTCCATTACAGTTTTCACAATTGGTGCAGCTACAGTAGAACCATAGGCATTTTCTCCCTTTGGTTCATCCACAACTGCAAACACCACATAACGGGGAGATTCCACAGGCAAAATAGCGACAAAACTGGTAATTCTTGCACCCTTAATATATCCACCATTAGGACTAGCTTTTTGCGCTGTTCCTGTTTTACCACCAATCCGATATCCTGAAATTCTCGCTGCTTTACCAGTACCGGAACTGACTACTGTTTCCATCATTTCCACAACCTTTTGGGTGGTTGTAGGTGAGAAAATTTGTCTTGGTTCTGGAAGAGTAAGTGAATAGTGCATTCCGCCTTTGGTATCAATTAGTCCTCGCACTACATGAGGTGTGACTAATTTACCCCCATTAGCTAATGCACCTTGTAGTTGTACCAGTTGTAATGGAGTCAGAGAAAAGCCTTGTCCAAAAGATGTGGTAGCTGGTTCAATGGCTGAAGAAATAAATTTTTCTTGACTTTTTAATTGACCACTAACTTCAAAGGGTAAATCTGTTTCAACTTTTTGTCCTAACCCTAAACGTTCTAGCCAGTTGTAGTATATAGATGGTTTTATTCGTTGAATGATTCTCACCATGCCAATATTACTAGAAGTTTGTAAAATTTCAGGAATAGTTAATCGGCGATAACCAGTTTTTTCGGCATTTTTTATAGTATGTGTGCCGATTTTAATAGAACCAGGATCTTCAAAAGTGTCGTCTGGTTTGATTGTACCATTTTCAAGAGCGATCGCCACATTCACCGGCTTAAAAGTTGATCCTGGTTCATAAAGATCAGCCACAGTCCAATTTTTGAACAGAGAAATATCGGACTTAGCATATTGATTCGGATTATAGGTAGGCTGAGAAACCAAAGCCAATAAAGAACCATCCACTGCATCCATGACAACCACTGCACCCCGTTTGGCGCTGAATTTAGTCATTTGTTCTTTCAACGCCGCGCGGGCTACCCCTTGCACACGGCTATCAATAGTTAGTTGCAATTTTAAATCATCAGAATTCAGAAATCCCTCGGTAACATAATTCGGCATCAACGACCCATTTCCCGACTTACTCATCCGTACTGTTTGTCCAGAACGTTCTAGTAACTTCTCCTGACTATATTCCACACCAGCTTGGCCACGACGGTCAAGATTAACATAGCCCACTACATCCGCCACTAAATCATCTTGGGGATAAAATCGGGAGTATTTTTGAATAAACTCAAACCCATTCAAACGCAGTGAGATTAACTTATCAGTAATATCTTCAGAGACCCCAGAAGCTAGTAAAATTCCACTCCGTTTATTTTGGAATGTTTTCACCAAATCAGCCTTTTCTTTGCCGATAATTGGCGCGATTTTCTCCGCAATTTCTTCCTGGGATAGATTGAATAACTTAGGATGACTATATACAGTATAAACGGGACGATCAATAGCCAATATGTTATTATCCCGATCCACTACCGGACGACGAGGCATATAAGGGCGCACATTCACCATTTGCTGATTTCGCGCCTTCTTAGTCAGCTTTTTTCCCTGAACAATTTGTAATTGATATAAATTAAATACCAAACCTACTATAGCCATCATTAACACACCCCAGACCGTAAACAATCGTAATTGAATGTTAGGTCGAGTTTCCGGTGTTTTTGGCTCAATATTTTCTGATTCAGTCTGTCTAGAAAACTTGCGTTTGCGTCGGAATTCTAAATTACGTAGATTTTTAAATTGTGTTTTCAGCGATAACTTTAGCATGAGTCAGTGGTCAGTTGTCAGTTTTCAGTGGTCAGTTGTCAGGATTTCAGGAGGAAGAAAATTATTTACCAATCACCAATTACCCATTACCCATTACCAATTAATATCCTAATGGAGAAGGGGGTTCAGGTTGCGGTTCTGGTTGAGAAGTTGAGAATGACGACCGGGGATAATTATTGGATGTTGGTGGTAAGAAAATTGTCCTCTGAGAAGTTGGTGATACCAATTCCGTACCAGGCTGTTCCGCCTCCTGTGCCATTTTGCTAGTTAGTGTCGCATTAGCAGTATTTAACTGTCGCTCATGACGTTGTAAGCTTTGTAACTTACCATAGTAATCACTCCAAAGCTCTTGTGAATATACAGTCCAACCATAAACTATTAATGTCGCTACCACTAATAAAAATGCTAAAATTGACGAATAGCGATTGACCATATACATACGTAGTAACCATTCAGGCAAAGTTGGAGTATTACTCATCCTATAAACAGCAGTATTTGATTGTCTATTAATATCAGTAGTTTGTTGTTTACCCGCGTCTAAATTTATAGTGCGAATTGCTGGTTTATTTCGGCGAGAACCTAAGAAATTTAGCCAAGCATTTCGGGGACTAGAGGATTTAACTGCGATCGCTTCACTCTGGAGTCGGGAGGAACTCTGGCTTTTTTGATTCAAACTTCGAGAACGTCGCTTATTCAATGATGCAGGAGATTTACGCCAGAACCAGGTATTTTTTGTGGAAACTGCCGATTTACGTTCAAAAACCATGATTTTTCTGATAATAAATACTTTAATCTTGACTTAACTAGATTTTGCCCAAAGTTACAAAAGAAGGAAACAGGGAAAAAACGTCCGAGTTTTCCATCTCTTTTCAGGGGGATTTCACCGTTCTCTTTAGCAAATTTTCAGGACAAGAATCGAGACCATTCTAACCGTTAATTACACCCTGTTTATGTTACATATAATCTACAAGAATGTTACAAAAAAGAATCGGTTGAAATATGTAATCAGAAAGTCCTTAAAAAAAATCAATAAATAAGGTATCTTATTCAACAGGCTGCATATTTTATTGCCACAATTGGTGAAAGAGGAGTTATGAAGACAAGAATTTTTGGTTTGGCTCTAATGTTAAGTCTGGCTACCATGCTGGGAGCTTGTGATGGTGGTGGTGAACCATCAGGTACTACCAGTTCTCCAGCAGCAACAACAGGTGGCGAACCAGCAGATACTGCTACCCCCGCAGCAACCACATCTCCTGATGCGACTACATCTCCTGATGCGACCACATCCCCCGCAGCGACCACATCCCCTGCGGCTACTCCCAAAAAACCTTAGTATAGGGTAAAATATTAACCTCTCCTGGGTAGTTGACATCTTAAAAAATTATTTTCTACAAAACTCTACTGAGAAAGTTAGGATAGTTTGTAGATTAAAAAATAAAGATTCAACTGCCTAACAGTGTTAAGTTGGGTAAAAAAGAGAAACATTTATCAGGTTTTGCTTCTGGGCTAGATTCAGTTCTCGCCCAGTTTGATTTTTTCTATATTTGTTTTGTCAGTAACCAAATTAATCTCAATGTATGCTGTTACTGCAATTTAGTACATCTCACTATTGTCGCAAAGCCAGATTGGCATTGGGTTATAAAGGAATTAGTTATCAAACGGAAAATCTCACTCCAGGACTGCACATCTTGAGGGTAAAGTCCTTAACTGGATTGACAACATTACCTGTGCTGTTACCCCAAATTGTCGGACAACCCCAAGCTATTGGCGACTCTACGGAAATTTTTAAATTTTTAGAAAGTTATCAACCCGAACCTACTTTGTTTCTACCCAATTCAGAACAGCAAGCTCAAGCTGCGATGTTAGAAGACTGGTTAGATGAAAGTGTCGGCACGGCTACTAGATTTGTATATTATCAATTTCGCGCTGGTGAAGGTAAGGACATTGATCCATCACTATTTAGCCAAATGGTGATTAAAGTAGTTAGACAACAATATGGTATTAATGATACTACAGTTGAATTAGCCAAAAAAAGACTCGCTCATGCTTTGTTATTATTGTCTATGTATTGGCAAAAAGGTGATTACTTAGTGGGTGGCCGCTTGAGTATAGCTGATCTTGCAGCAGCGGCTTTGTTGAGTCCTTTAGCACTAATTCCTGATTATCGTCAGGCATATCCACAGATTTTTGCACGAATTATCAATATCCACCAGTTATGTGGTGAACCATTACCACCAGGACTTGAGGACGTAGGGGCGCAGGGACTGCGCCCAATCAGGAGTTAAGATGAAACGAATACTGCTAGTTATTTTGAGTGTTACTACTAGTATTTTAATCGGGTTTAGTGGTTATAGTACTAAAGTCGTGATGGCATTACCACCACAAGCAGATATACCAGAAGAGATATTGCGAACAGAGATTATTCTAGCAGCGCGATCGCCCATTGATGGTAGAGTCCTCACGCCCGCAGAATACGCCGAATTGCAAGCACAAATCCAAATAAGTCCACCACCACGTTTAGCCTCCGGTATCCGCGATAAAATATTCTTGTTGCAACTACGCAAAACATTATTACAATTTTTCCCATTTTTGAGCATTTAATTTAGGGAACAGGTGACAGGGAACAGGTGACAGGTGACAGGTGACAGGTGACAGGGAACAGGGAGAATGTTTATTGCCTATTGCCTATTGCCTATTGCCTATTGTCTCTTGCCTATTGCCTATTGCCTATTGTCTCTTGCCTATTGCCTATTGCCTTCTTCCTGACAACTAACAACTGACAGTGGCGACAAAGATGCGAGAATATGAATAGATGTTAAAAAGTAGATTTAGTTAATCCCCATATATCACATAGGTAGCTTCATGTCCACAACCACAGTCGCCCCCGAACAGGTTAATCGCATTGTTGGGAATCAACATCACGATCCCTTTGAAATTCTGGGTTCTCATCTGATAGAGCAAAATGGTAAAACTGTATGGGCTGTGCGAGCCTACCTCCCAAATGCCAGCGCCGCTTATGTAGTAGTTCCAGAGGAACGAAAAGAATACCCAATGGACACAGTGCATCATCCTCATTTTTTTGAATGCACCATTGAAACCACAGAACTGAAAAATTATCAGTTACGCATTAAAGAAGGAGAACATGAGCGGGTAGTTAATGACCCTTATGCTTTCCGTTCTGCCCACTTAACAGAATTTGATCTACATTTGTTTAGTGAAGGCAACCATCACCGCATTTACGAAAAATTAGGAGCGCACACCACAGAAGTAGATGGTATCAAAGGCGTTTATTTTGCTGTTTGGGCCCCCAATGCCCGCAACGTTTCCTTATTAGGAGATTTTAACCTGTGGGATGGACGCAAACACCAAATGCGGAAAGGACATACAGGCGTTTGGGAACTATTTATTCCCGAAATCGGTGTAGGAGAACATTACAAATATGAAATCAAAAATTTTGAAGGACATATTTACGAAAAATCTGATCCCTACGGTTTCCAACAAGAACCCCGGCCAAAAACAGCATCTATTGTTACCGACTTAAATTCCTATACCTGGAATGACGAAGACTGGATGGAAAAGCGGCGACACAGTGACCCCTTGAGTCAACCCATTTCTGTGTATGAAGTGCATTTAGGCTCTTGGTTACACGCCGCTAGTGCTGAACCTCCCAAATTACCCAATGGAGAAACCGAACCTGTAGTTGTCGTTTCCGAACTCAAACCCGGTGCGCGGTTTCTGACTTATCGGGAACTGGCAGATAAACTCATTCCCTACGTCAAGAAATTAGGATATACCCATTTAGAACTGTTACCAATTGCCGAACATCCCTTTGATGGTTCTTGGGGTTATCAAGTAACAGGTTACTATGCTCCCACATCCCGCTTTGGGACTCCCGAAGACTTCATGTATTTTGTGGACGAATGCCATAAAAATGGTATTGGTGTCATTGTAGATTGGGTTCCCGGTCACTTCCCCAAAGATGGTCATGGTTTAGCCTTCTTTGATGGTAGCCACTTGTATGAACACTCTGATCCTCGCAAAGGTGAACATAAAGAATGGGGGACTTTAGTATTTAACTACAATCGCCATGAAGTCCGTAATTTCTTGGTAGCTAATGCCCTATTCTGGTTCGATAAATACCACATTGACGGAATTCGTGTTGATGCGGTCGCTTCCATGCTCTACCTTGATTATTGCCGAAAACCAGGAGAATGGTTGACTAACGAATACGGTGGTCGGGAAAATTTAGAAGCGGCGGATTTTTTACGTCAAGTTAATAGCTTATTGTTTGGTTATTATCCTGGTGTGCTTTCCATTGCGGAAGAGTCCACATCTTGGCCAATGGTATCTTGGCCTACCTATACGGGCGGATTGGGCTTTAACTTAAAGTGGAATATGGGCTGGATGCACGATATGCTGGATTACTTCAGCATGGACCCCTGGTTTCGCCAGTTCCATCAAAACAATATTACTTTCAGTATGTGGTATAACCACAGCGAGAACTTCATGTTAGCTCTGTCCCACGATGAAGTGGTACATGGTAAGAGTAATATCATCGGCAAAATGCCCGGTGATGAATGGCAGAAGTTAGCTAATATCCGCTGTTTGTTTACTTATATGTTCGCTCACCCCGGCAAGAAAACCATGTTTATGAGCATGGAATTTGGTCAGTGGAGTGAGTGGAATGCTTGGGCTGATTTGGAATGGCATCTATTACAGTATGAACCACACCGACAGTTAAAGGATTTTTTCCAGTCTCTTAATCATTTTTATCGTTCCCAACCAGCTTTATACACTCAAGATTTTGATCAAGCGGGGTTTGAGTGGATTGACTGTACTGATAACCGTCATAGTGTGGTTTCTTTTGTCCGTCGTGACAAAAATTCTGACGATTTTATGATTGTGGTTTGTAACTTTACCCCTCAACCCTATTCTCACTATCGTATTGGTGTGCCAGAAAAGGGCTTTTATACTGAGTTATTCAATAGTGATGCCCGTCAGTATGGCGGTAGCAATATGGGCAATTTAGGTGGTAAGTGGACTGATGATTGGTCTTTGCACAATCGTCCTTATTCCTTGGATTTGTGTTTACCTCCTTTGGGCGTGTTGATGCTGAAGCTGGATAAACAGAAATCCGCACAGGTGATGGAATAATCCTGTAGGGTGGGCATTGCTCACCCTATGTGCTTGTTAGGGATTTTATTTGTAAACATTAATATACTATGACTTGACTACAAGTATGCTACATGGTACTATCTTTGTATAGTAAAGACTACTTTTGAGTTACTACCATCCAAATTAGTTTGTATGAGCATTATTTTGGTAACAGGGGCTGCTGGACTAATTGGTTCTGAATCGGTGAGGTTTTTTGCCGATCTCGGTTTTACCGTTGTTGGCATTGACAACAATATGCGACAGGTTTTTTTTGGTGAGGATGCGTCAACAGAATGGAACCGCGATCGCCTTTTACAAGATTATGGTGATAAATATATCCATCATAATGTTGATATTCGTGATCACGAGACAATCTCCCAAATATTTCAAACATATAGTCAAGATATAAGTCTAATTATTCATACTGCGGCTCAACCTTCCCACGATTGGGCGGCTAAAGACCCCTACACTGATTTTACAGTTAATGCCAATGGTACATTGGTGTTATTAGAGAATACCCGTCAACATTGTCCAGAAGCTGTATTTATCTTTTGCTCTACTAATAAAGTTTATGGTGATACTCCCAATTTATTGCCACTGGTTGAACAAGAACTGCGCTGGGAAATTGCACAGACACATCCCTACAACCAGGGTATTAATGAAAGCATGAGTATTGATAACTGCAAACATTCGCTATTTGGAGCTTCTAAAGTAGCAGCAGATATCTTAGTCCAGGAATACGGGCGTTATTTTAGCATAAAAACAGCTTGTTTTCGGGGAGGATGTTTAACTGGTCCTGGTCACTCTGGGACTAAACTCCATGGCTTTTTATCTTACTTGATGAAATGTACCATGACTGGCCAGCCTTACCAAGTATATGGCTATCAGGGTAAACAAGTTCGTGATAACATCCACAGTTATGATTTAGTTAATGCTTTCTACCACTTTTATCAAGCTCCCCGTGTAACTGAAGTTTATAATATTGGCGGTAGTCGTTTTAGTAATTGCTCAATGTTAGAAGCAATTGGGCATTGTGAAGCCATAGCTGATAAAAAGTTAACCTGGAGCTATGAGGAATCCAATCGAATTGGCGATCATATTTGGTGGATTAGTGATGTTCAGAAATTTAAGAATCACTATCCTAACTGGGATTTAACCTATACAGTGACAGGTATTTTAAAAGAAATTTTTGCCGAAAACATCAGCCGATGGAGCTAAGAATCCCCAAGTTTCATTTCTAGTTTTAATCACTTGTTATTTTTAGATTTGCTCGTCATGTTGAAAAAGCTATTTCGGCAAAAACTTTTTAAGTTTCTCATCGGTGGTGGTGTCGCAGCAGTCATCAATTTATTGCTGATATTTGGTTTGATTGAGTTGCTAGGATTTAACACACCTGCTTTACGCAATGTCGCTAATGCAGCGTCAATCGAATTGTCGCTGTTAGCCAGTTTTTTCATCTACCGGATTTGGGTTTGGCCGGGAGGTGTTTGGACAATAAGAGAAGTATTATGGCGACAAATTCCCCTTTATCATCTGTCCGCTGGAGCTGCTGTAATTACTCGGATCTTCATTCTCTTTCCTTTGTTAGATAGGTTAGGAGTTAATTATGCCATAAATACCTTAATAGGTGTATTATTAAGTGCAATTATCAACTATTTGATTAGCGATCGCTTAGTATTTAAAACTCCAGTTCAATCTGATCAAACACGAACACAATTTACTACGAAAATATATTATCCTGAAGGATTAGCTCCTGGACTAGAACATAAATCTTCTCACCCCAAATACCCTCAATCAGAGAATTTAACAGGAATTAAAGTTTTCTCTATTGTCATTCCTGCTCATAACGAAGAAGGTTGTATTGTCCCAACTATTCAGTCCATTAGCAAAATATTAGAACAAGAAAAGATTGCTTACGAAATTCTAGTTGTTAATGATAACAGTCGTGATCAAACAGAAGAATTATTGCAGCAGCTAAATTCTGAAAATAGTAAGATCCGTTATATTAATAACTATTATCCCAACGGGTTTGGTTTTGCTGTACGCTGCGGCTTAGAGAATTTTCAAGGTAATGCAGTAGCCATTGTCATGGCAGATAGTTCTGATGCTCCAGAAAATATTGTTGATTACTACTATAAGCTGCAAGAGGGATATGATTGTGTATTCGGTTCTCGGTTTATTAAAGGAGGTAAAGTCATTGACTATCCGACGCACAAGTTACTCGTAAATCGTTTTGCTAATTTATTTATTCAAATCCTATTTGGCTTGAAGTTCAATGATACAACCAATGCCTTTAAAGCATATCGTCGCGAAGTAATTGAGGGTATTTCTCCTCTACTATCGCACCACTTTAATTTAACAGTGGAAATGCCTCTTAAGGCTATTATCAGAGGATATTCCTACACAATTATGCCCATTACTTGGCAAAACCGCGCCACGGGAGTATCCAAACTGAAGCTGAAGGAGATGGGTAGCCGCTACTTGTTTATTGTTCTTTATGCTTGGTTAGAAAAATATCTTTCTAGAGGAGATTATCGGCGTAATCAGGCTCAGTTGGTAAATAGAAAACACAAGGTAATTTAGAAGGAGTTTATTGTATGAATGATCATCCAATAGTAAGAGAATTTGATAAGTCAATTAGATGGAAACTTTTGTTCCCCAGTTTTATCTTATTTATCTACGTTTTTATTGCCTTTCTCCCTCTACCTAGTCCGATAAAAACTGGATTAGATCCATCCTGGGCTTATGCAATTAGCCAAGCAGTCCAAAAACAATTGATTTTTGGAAAAGACATTATATTTACTTATGGACCATTAGGATATTTAATTACTGGTGCTGTATTATCCGAAAATTTCTTCCAGATAATAATTTTTCGTTGGTTTGTTTATTTACTTTTATTTATTGTTACTATCTTGAGAATAGTAACTCTAAAAAGTCTTATTCAGCAAATATTTATAGGTTTAAGTATTATATTCTCACTTTTTATAGGAACTCCTTATATAGGGGTCGGTATGTCAACAGATTATCAAATTTTGTTTATATTCTTAGTCATATTGAGCTTTGACAATTTTATTAAGAAATATCCTCGTTTACTATTTCTCTTGCTGGGTGCTGTGTCAGGTTTCTGCGCTCTTACTAAATTGACTTTAGGGATTTATACGTTTGGTTTAGTTAACTTATTTTTATTAGTAAATATTTATCAATCTTTTAGAAATAAATCAAAAATAGAGCTAGTTAATTATGTTTTTGCAATCATAAATTCTGGCTTAGGATTCATTTCTATAACTTTAATTTTTTTAGCACCAGATCAATTTCTATTATCCTTAAACAAGATAATGATTAATCTTTTGATAGCAGGGGGAATGGGAGTATCAGTTGGGTTATTTCAAAAGCTAATTAAGAAAAAATCTGAGTCGAAAGGAGAAATAGTAGCTAAGTTATGCAATATTATATTTAGAAATAATCTCTTATTACCTTGGTTGGTATTTTATGTTATCTACTGCTTATTGCTAGTTCATACAATCTTCTTTAGTGAATCTCCTTCTTTAATAGATTACCTGAAAAACTCATTGGAGATATCATCAGGTTATTCCAGCGCAATGAGCATAGTCGGCTTCACTAAATTTAATTTTTTCAAGATTCAACTAGCAATTGCTATATCAGACTTTTTTTTGATAATCTGGCTTATGTTTTTGATAACAAAGGAAGGATATTTAAATTTATCTTTGTCCTTATTTTTTGTTATTTTTCTATCCTTTAAACACGGTTTTGTTCGTCAAGATGGTCATGTTGTAGTTTTTGCTATAGTAGTTCCCCTAGTTACTTCACTATTAATTCTGAGAATTTCCAAATTTCGCCATCAAAAAATATCTTACTATTTATTTGCTTATATATTGATCGCCTCCTTACTCATTTCTTTCCCTTATATCAGTCCAAGAAATCAAGCCAAAACATTAATGCCTAAACAGGCTATAAACAATCTTAGTTATCTATTTGATATAAAAAACTTAAGGTTGACAATAGATAAAGAAACCAGAGGTAATCTAGCCAATGTTCAACTTCCCGACAATGTTAAAAACTTAGTTAATGGCAAAACAATAGATATCATTCCTTGGGAAATTTCATTAGTTCCCACTAACCAACTTAATTGGAAACCTAGACCAATATTCCAATCTTATTCAGCATATACAAAGACTCTCGATAATTTCAACTTTGAAAGTATATCAAAATCACCAAGAGATTACATTTTTTATAATTTCACATCAATTGATGGTAGACATCCTTTCTTTGATGAACCTAAGACTTTTTCTTATGTTTTCTGTAACTACGAACCATCTGCTAATGTCCCTGATTTTGTCAAAACTCCTAAACTCTCGAATATAGTCCTTTTAGAAAAGCGTAACGTAAGCCGATGTTTGCCAGATTCTTTGAGTGAAATATCATCAATTCCCTGGGATAGTCCTCATTCTATAAAAGTTAGTAATGGAGCTATAATTCGTGCCAATGTTAAATTTCAATATTCTCTGATAGGAAAACTCTATAAAACCCTCTTTAGATCACCACCTGTAATGATGAAAATAGATTATGTAGACAATTCTCAAAAGACTTACAGAATTATTCCTGAAAATTCGGAAAACGGCGTTATAGTTAGTCATCTCCCCAAAGACGATAATGAAGCTTTATCTTTCTTTCGAGGACAGTTACCAGCAAAAGTTAAGTCATTCAGTTTCCAAACAAGCAACTCTCTTTTGTACGCACCGAGAATAGAACTAAGTTTTTTATCAGATATATTACGTGATTAATAAATAAATCCCATGAGCAAACAGATTTTAATCACAGGTGGAGCAGGATTTGTAGGTAGTGCTTTGGGTTTAGGACTTGCCCAACGCTATCCTGACTGGAAAATCACCGCTTTAGATAACTTAAAGCGACGAGGTTCAGAATTGAATTTACCCAGACTCAAACAAGCAGGGATTCGGTTTGTGCATGGTGACATTAGAAGTCAAGAAGATTTAGATCCCATCGCACTTCAACCTGATTTAATTTTAGAATGTTCGGCTGAACCTTCAGTTTTAGCTGGCTACACTTCTCCGGGTTATGTGCTACAAACTAACCTTGTAGGAACAATTAACTGCTTAGAATTAGCACGACAAACCCAAGCAGATTTTATTTTTCTGTCTACCAGTCGGGTTTATCCCATTGCTTACCTCAATGCTTTGGAATTTACAGAAGCAGAAACCCGTTTTCAACTCTTAGAACAACAGCCTTTAGTAGGGGCATCAAATCACGGTATCTCTGAGGAATTTCCCTTATATAAAGCCCGCTCTCTTTATGGCTCAACCAAACTCGCTTCAGAATTATTGATTGCTGAATATGCTGATGCTTATGGAATCAGAACTTTGATTAATCGTTGTGGAGTCCTAACTGGTCCTTGGCAAATGGGCAAAGTAGATCAAGGTGTGTTTGCATTGTGGATGGCGTTTCACTACTTCCAAAAACCTTTAAAATACATTGGTTATGGGGGGACTGGTAAACAAGTTAGAGACTTTTTACACATAGCAGATTTATTAGACCTCATTGACATCCAGATTTATAGTCTAGAGGAATTAAAGGGGCAAACTTTTAACGTCGGTGGTGGGGTCAATAACACCCTTTCACTCTCCGAAACAACTCAGCTTTGTCAAGAAATTACTGGAAATCAGATTCCCATTACCCCTATTCCCGAAAATAGAATTGGTGATGTGCCGATCTTTATTACAGATTCTCGCAAAGTGATGAATGCTACTGGATGGCAACCTCAAAGAGATGCCAAAAAGACCCTAACTGAAATTTATGAGTGGATTTGTCAATTTGAGTCTCAGGTCAGTGATATTTTTAATTAAGAGTTGTTTTTTCACTCAAACTTTGGCAAATAGACAATCTTGTACTTAGTTTCTAAGCGTACGCAAGTATTACATGGTTTGAGAATGTCAGCCTATAAATTTTCTCAACAAAAGCACCCACTACTAGATAATAAAGCGCAAATCATTTAAAAAATTTAACATAGCATCATTAATGACAAATTAATATAAGTATTGAATCATAGATGCGATCGCTTAAAGTTAATTTACTGCAAAATGCGATATTACTTACAAGAAACCTACCTCCAACCCCGCAAGCAAGCGAGGAGGAGGCTTATGACTGTATCTCATTCCAGTGCATACCGCTATAATGATTGCAATCAATTATAATAATAATGGTTCAGAGGATCATAAATATGAGTGTAGTTATTCCTAATGAAATACTAACCACAACTCGCATGAATGAAGAGGAAATGAAACGAGAAATTGCAATTATGCTGTTTCAAAAAGAAAAGTTAACTCTTGCTCAAGCTAGTCGCTTTGCTGGTATGAATCCTATAGCATTTCAACATTTACTCGCAAGTTATCAAATCCCTGTTCATTACGGAGTAGAGGATTTTGAACAAGATATCAAGAATTTGCGGGAGATGGGTAGACTGTGATTGTTGTCAGCGATACTTCACCCATTAATAATCTTGCAGCTATTAACCAGCTTCACTTATTACAACAGCTTTACGGAACAGTTCTACTGTTAAACCTCTGTTAGATGATCTTATTAATAAAGCAGGATTTTGGGTTGCTGAACCTTTGTATAAAAGTGTCCTACGGCTAGTTAATGAAACAAAGTAAAATCGGGTCAGAAGATTATGGGTAATTATTTAATCATAGATGCGATCGCTTAAAGTTAATTTATGGCAAAATGCGATCGCCAGGTAAGCTGTTGTGCATTTAGTTTGTATAATTCTAGCGGGCAAGATGCCCGCACTACAAAGTTCAAGTAAATTATGGTTATCAAATTTAGCTGCGTAACAGCTTTAATGCACAGTCTAGCACTTAGTTTCTAGTCTTACACAAACATTACATAGCTTGAGAATATCAGCCTATAAATTTTCTCAACAAAAGCACCCACCACTAGATATAATTTTCTGTAAGTTGAAAAAAACATTAAGATTAGCGTAAAAATTACATTAAAATAAAGATTACGCTTCTATTAAACTGACTAGCTAAATACCCAAATTAGGAGGAATATATATGGCTCTCGTACCAATGCGGTTGCTTTTGGATCACGCTGCTGAACACGGTTACGGTATCCCCGCTTTTAACGTCAACAACTTAGAGCAGATTCAAGCAATCATGAAAGCGGCGGTGGAAACAGATAGCCCCGTAATCTTACAAGCTTCTCGCGGCGCTCGTAACTATGCCGGGGAAAACTTCCTCCGTCACCTGATTTTGGCTGCGGTAGAAACCTATCCTGAGATTCCCATTGTCATGCACCAAGATCATGGTAATGCTCCTTCTACCTGCTATTCAGCTATCAAGAACAACTTCACTAGCGTCATGATGGATGGTTCTTTGGAAGCTGACGCTAAAACCCCTGCCAGCTTTGAATATAACGTTAGAGTTACCAGCGAAGTTGTTAACGTTGCTCACTCTTTGGGTGTCAGCGTTGAAGGTGAATTAGGCTGTTTGGGTTCTTTAGAAACCGGCGCGGGTGAAGCTGAAGATGGTCATGGTTTTGAAGGTACTCTTGACCATTCTCAATTGTTAACAGACCCCGATGAAGCTGTTAGCTTTGTAGAAGCAACTCAAGTTGATGCTTTGGCTGTGGCTATCGGTACAAGTCATGGTGCTTACAAGTTTACTCGTAAGCCTACAGGTGAAATCTTGGCTATTAGCCGCATTGAAGAAATTCACCGCCGTTTACCTAACACTCACCTGGTAATGCACGGTTCTTCTTCTGTACCTGAAGATTTATTGGCACTCATTAACCAATATGGTGGTGCTATTCCTGAAACCTACGGTGTACCTGTAGAAGAAATCCAAAAAGGTATCAAGAGTGGTGTGCGTAAGGTAAATATTGACACCGATAACCGTTTGGCTATTACTGCGGCTGTCCGTGAAGCTTTGGCTGCTAATCCCAAGGAATTTGATCCTCGTCACTTCCTCAAACCTTCTATTAAATATATGCAAAAGGTTTGTGCTGACCGTTATGTACAATTTGGTACTGCTGGTAACGCAAGCAAGATTAAGCAAGTTTCTTTAGAAGATTTTGCTGCTAAGTATGCTAAGGGTGAATTGGTAATGAGAGCGGCTGCTAAAGTTTAATCTTTTTCAGTCATAAATTAGGACATAGCACTGCTATGTCCCTACAAGAATAAACCGGGTGGCTTTAAAGTCTCCTGGTTTTATTAATTAATGTGATAGACTTAAGTGATAGCAGTAAATAAGGCTATTTGTATGACTACCAATTTACAATCTACATCCTTGAGTAGTTATCTTTATAATCAGGATTATTGTTTATGGCTAGAAACGACAGCTAAGTTATTGCGTAATCATCAATTAGATCACGTTGATTTTGAGCATTTGATTGAAGAAATAGAGGACATGGGGAAAGAGAAAAGACGTGAACTTAAAAACCGACTCATAGTTTTACTCATGCACTTACTCAAGTACCAATATCAATCTGAAAAACGTTCTTCTAGTTGGGTGAGGACAATTTGGGAACAGTTTTATCAAATTGAATCTTTATTGGAGGATAGTCCTAGTCTCAAACCTTATTATTTAGAAATATTTTCTGATTGTTATTTAAAAGCTGTTCGCGCTGCTAGTACCGAAACTAAATTACCTATTAATTCTTTTCCTACAGAGTCTTCTTTTTTTCCTGATGATCTGACTAATCCTGATTTTATCACCATGCAATTAAGTTAAGAAATTTAATTGCAAATCCAGTTTCTTTAATTGATTGCAATGGGTAATAAATCTGTTGGGAAAAAAGGCCAAAAAATAGGGGGAAGTTGAACTTTCCCCCTGCTTATTGTTATAATGACCATTCGGCTTTTGATTTTCTTTGAGTTTCTGTCTGAGCATTTGTCTTTGTTTTTTCAGTTGGCGTTTTCTAGCAGAACCACCTCGACCTTTATCGTTTCTGCCTTCTCGACGTGGGGATTCCCAACGTTTTAGTCGCATAGTTTTTATTGGTAAAGTTCCACGATGTAGTTCTAGAGTAACATAGTTTTTACTTGGTGGCTACTGTATTTTGGAGTAATTAGAAAATATTTAACTTTGCTGAATATGACTATGTAACATAACTAAGGTTTCGGCTAATTGACTCAAGCGATTTTCTAGGTCTTGTTTGCGTCCTAAGAGTTGTCGTAATCTTTGGTGACGTGCGATCGCTATACTAACACTAGGAACTTGTTCAACTGGACAGGGACGAGACCACACCTGACCGGCTGTATCTACTCCACATAGTCGGTAGTCAGTGTGTAGTGGTTTACAAGGCTCTTTTTCACTACCAGCACAAATTTCTTCGACATAGTTCATCAGACGCTCTACCTCTGCATGGCGTAATGCCGCTGTTCCGACTGTTTCTGGTTCTTGAACATTAGATTCCAACCAACCATTAATAATTTGTCCCTCTAAATAAATATCCTGAATCTGCTGTATTATTTTCTGTAATTCTAGTTGCCAATCAGCTACTTTATCTTGAATTTCTTGGAGCATATTCATAGCCAGTGCTGGGTTAGCACCGTGACGATGATTGCTGAAGGATGGAGTTTTAAATTTCGGGAGAGTTGGCGTTTTTTCTCCATTTTCTTGGGACCGAAAGGCTGAAACGGAACTATGCTGAGGAAATAAATTTGCCTCTGGAGTTTGATGACTAACTGAATCTGCGTCTAAGTTACTATGATGGGTTTGGGTTGTCTTTTGGGAATTTGAAGATTCCTGGGGACGGATACTAATGCGAAAGGAAAAGGAACGTTTGCTTTCCTCACCTGATTCTGTGGTGACATCATCATTGCGAGTTTTTAAATCATGCAGCGTAGCCTCTATCCGTTTTAACCCTGGTTTCATAAGCATATCCTCAAATTTATGGTCTTTAGCAAGAAAGAATTCAGGAGTACAGAAAGGTGTTGATTTTGGGGATACTTGATTTAACTCGTGTATTCTTCCTGATGAAACATTATATTATCAAATAATGGGGAAAATAATTTTGGTGACAGGTGCAGCCCGCTCTGGTAAAAGTGAATGGGCGGAAGATTTGGCGATAAAGTCGGAAAAAAATGTTGTCTACATTGCCACAGCTACACAAAATCCTGATGACCTAGAATGGCAAGAACGCATTCAAAAACATCAACAACGCCGTCCTCAAGATTGGATAACTCTGTATGTACCTATGAAATTGACTGCTGCTTTGGCTCAATCTCAGGCTGATACTTGCCTGTTGGTGGATTCTTTAGGAACTTGGGTGGCTAATTTTCTGGAGGAGGAGGATTTAGTTTGGGAAAATATTGTGAGGGAGTTTCTGGACATTCTGCCGTTAGTGGCTGCTGATGTCATATTTGTGGGGGAAGAAACAGGTTGGGGTGTAGTTCCAGCTTATCCTCTAGGGCGAAAATTCCGCGATCGCCTGGGCGCTTTAGTGAGACAATTAGGGACAATCTGTGAACCCGTTTATTTGGTGACGGGTGGTCATGCCTTGAGTCTGAGTTTATTAGGTGTACCATTACCAGCAGCTAAATAGGGGGCAGGGAGCAGGG
>NZ_JAQMSE010000183.1:0-32796 GCF_028330045.1 Aphanizomenon sp. CS-733/32 | reverse complement strand
TGTATCAAATTTTTTCAGATCCCCCTAAATCCCCCTTAACAAGGGGGACTTTGACTCTATTTCCCCCCTTAACAAGGGGGGTTAGGGGGGATCTGTAAGTACCTAAAATCACAACCTAAAACTTTTCAAACAACCTCTAAGCAGTAATTGTTCCCGTTACAGGTGAACTAGCACTAGCGTAATTTTTCATGGGCATTCTGCCGGCTAAGTAAGCCATGCGACCGGCTACAGTTGCCAAATTCATCGCATAAGCCATTGCTGGGGCATTTTCAGCTAGGGCGATCGCACTATTAATTAATAACGCATCCGCCCCCAATTCCATCGCCTCAGCAGCCTCAGAGGGCGCACCAATGCCGGCATCTACCACTACCGGAATATGGGCATTTTCAATAATAATCTGAATATTGGCGGTAGTTTTTAGCCCTTGTCCCGAACCAATGGGGGCAGCTAAAGGCATGACTGTGGCACAACCTACTTCTTCTAACCGCTTGGCTAACATCGGATCAGCATTAATATAAGGCAATACAGCAAAACCTTCTTTTACCAACTGTTCCGCAGCTTGCAAAGTCCCAATGGGATCAGGTAGTAAATACTTGGCATCAGGTATCACTTCCAACTTAACAAAATTATTATCTTCCTGTCCTAATAACTTCGCCATTTCTCGTCCCAACCGGGCCACCCGAATAGCTTCCTCCGCAGTTTGACAGCCGGCAGTATTGGGTAACATCCAGATTTTACTCCAATCCAAGGCTTCTGCTAAACCTTCATGTCCTGGGGCGTTAGTTTGTACCCGTCGCACAGCCACCGTAACAATTTGACAACCGCTTGCAGTGACACTTTGCTGCATTTCTTGGATATTGCGATATTTACCAGTTCCCGTCATTAACCGAGATTTAAAGCTTTTTCCCGCAATAATTAATGGTGAATCGGGAACAATTAAATCTGATATTTCCGGGTTACGGTGTCCGTTAGTAGCAGGAGTTGCGTGAATTAACATCGGTGTAGTAGTAGACGACACAGTAGAAAAGCGAGAATAATGAAAATTAGCTAAAACAGGATCTGCTTTTTGTTCACAAATCAAATCAGCAATTAATGTGGCTGTAATTGGTGCCAGTAAAATTCCATTGCGGTAATGACCAGTCGCAAAAGTTAAATTATCACAATCACTATGACCCAAAATAGGTAATTCGTCGGGGGTAGCGGGACGAAATCCCCACCACAGTTCTTGAATAGGATAATTTTCTAATTGGGGATATAGGCGAATGGCTGATTGTAGTAAATTTTGGATTCCCCCAGGGGTATTATGGGCAGTAAATCCTACATCTTCGCTAGTTGCACCAATAATGATAGAGCGATTCCTTCGAGGCACAATGTAAATATTTTCACCAAATAACACCCTGGTTAAAGGTAATTCAGTCAGAAAATCCGGGACTCGCAAACTCAGCATTTGTCCTTTGCGGGGACGCACTGGTAAAGGTAACAACTGATTTACCCAAGCACCAGCAGTTAAAAGATAATGGTCAGCACGAAATAAACCAGTATTAGTTTGGACACCAATAACTTTTCCCTGTTGTTGAGAAATCGCTTCCACTGTAATTCCATCTTGGCAGACAACACCCAAAGAGTCAGCCGCAGTCCGCAGAACTTTAATTAACGCCCGGTTATCAACTTGCCCGTCTTCAGGATACCACCAGCCACCTACCACATCTGCGCCCAAGCCTGGTTGATATTGGTTAATAGCATCTTGATCTAACCAGTAAGCCGTTTTGTCTCCTGTGTCTTTAGGTTGTTGATAAACTGGTGCGAGGATACCGCAGGACCAATAACCTGTATTATTTAAATCTTTCTCGGTAGTTAATTCTACTAATTTTTGTGTCCAGTCTAAATATAAATTACGCGATCGCCTACATAAAGCCAACATTGCCTCATTAGGAATATTTTCCGCATCAGGAGCTAACATTCCCGCTGCGGCATGGCTGGCTGCGGCAGTAAAATCACGGCAAAATACGGTTACATTTGCACCCCGTAATCGCAGTTCAACACCGCAAGCCAACCCAATAATACCACCACCAATAATTAAAACATCATTAGTCATTAGTCAGTAGGGGCGCAGGGCCTGCGCCCAATCATTAGTCATCAGTAAATAACTAATAACTCATAAATGGCTCACAAGGGGCGCGAAAATTGGTCATTGGTCACGGGAATTTGAGATTTGAGATTTTAGATGAAAAAAATTTGGTACAAGTCCCCGTCCTTGAGGACGGAAAAATACTCGCTGCGCTGGGTACGCAACGCTCACGTCAATCCCAAATCGAGTGACCTTTGACTTAATTTTTCCCTAATTACCACAAAGCGCGAATTGGTTCTTTCTTCCGACCTTCATTACCACTAGCACTTGAGTTACTCTGTGTAGTGGCAGTTTCATTGGTAGAACTGGAACTGTCATTACTACCACTTGTTTCTTGAGTAGTATTAGAAGAATTGTTAGTAGTCTCCGTAGAGAAATTACCTTGAGCTACACTAGTACGGCGGCTTTCACTGGCAGAATTACTTCCGCTGGAAGTTTCTGACTCATTACCACTAATATTTTCCGCATCATTCCCATTGGCAGCACTATTAACATTAATATTAGCCGGGAGAACACTAGATGCTTTCCGTCCTTGAGGGACATTAGCAGTTTGTTGTCCGCCCATAGGAAAATTAATTCCCAGTAACGTACCTAGCAAAATTGCTACGCCGCCAGCCATTAAAATCAAGGGTGTCCATCTACCCATCTTGTTTCTCTCCTTGTAAACCTTCTGGTGTCCAAACTAATTGAGAACCTTGATCCCAAAATCCATGAAAGGAATTTTAGATTTTAGATTTTAGATTACAAAAATTTGGTAAAATCCCCGTCCTTGAGGGTGGAGTCAATCCCAAATTCAAAATACTCCCTGCGCTGCGTACACTTCGCTAACGTCAATCGAAAATCAAGTGACAAGCTAAACCCAAGCAACTTGCAGGAAAGTTGGCAAAAAAGCAACGCCGCCGTGTTCACTTACGCCAATTTGCTGTGGCCACTCACCTTCTACCTTAACCGCATAAGTACCACAAGTGCCAATACCTCGACTCAGATTTAACAGGATTTGGGGTAGTATTACCCTGAGTGATCTTTTGCATTAAAACAGCCTAGTACCGCAAGGCAGAAGTCAAAAGTAATATTGAGCAAGCTGTTTGGCAATTGAGAATGGTTGGTTTATTCACCCAGTGCTGTACTAGAATTGAGTTATTAACAATGGTCATTAGCTCCTCACCCTATAGAAATTTTCGCAGCTTCTACGATACATATAGTGGTCAGGTAGACCGTGTTAGCTTATGGATTGGTACTGCCCTTTCAGAGGGAAACAGGAAAAAATGTTAGCCATTATTAGCATTTTTTTATCGGTATATTGAAATTACCGAAATAGGGTTTTGTCGTATGTTGGAACATCGCCGCAAAGTTGTCTCTTAGGTGTAAGTGTTGAACCAAAGGTTCACGAAATTTTTATGACCAAAACTCCCTCAAATCAACTTTGGATCTATGACACTACTCTCCGCGACGGGACTCAACGGGAAGGACTGTCAGTGTCCATAGAAGATAAGTTACGCATTGCTCACAAACTCGATGAATTAGGTATTCCTTTCATTGAAGGTGGTTGGCCGGGAGCAAATCCCAAAGATGTCCAATTTTTCTGGCAACTTCAAGAAAATCCCCTCAAACAAGCAGAAGTTGTCCCCTTTTGTTCCACCCGTCGTCCTCATACCAAAGCCGGAGATGAACCCATGCTGCAAGCGATTTTAGCAGCAGGTACGCGCTGGGTGACAATTTTCGGTAAATCCTGGGATTTGCACGTTACAGCCGGACTCAAGACCAGTCTGGAGGAAAATCTCGCCATGATTGGTGATACCATCGAGTACCTCCGTTCTCAAGGACGACGGGTAATTTACGATGCTGAACACTGGTTTGATGGTTATAAGCAAAATCCTGATTACGCTCTCCAGACGCTCACAGCAGCAGTCACCGCAGGTGCAGAATGGTTAGTTTTATGTGATACCAATGGGGGGACTTTACCTCATGAAGTTTCGCAAATTGTGTCAGTTGTAGTTAAGGGAACAGGGAATACAGAAGAAACTCCTTCCCAATTACCAATCATCAATTACCAATTACCCATTCCCCAAATTGGCATACATACTCATAATGATTCAGAAATGGCAGTTGCTAATGCCTTAGCAGCAGTTATGGCTGGAGCTAAGATGGTGCAAGGAACAATTAACGGTTATGGGGAACGTTGCGGTAATGCAAATCTGTGTTCTGTGATTCCCAATTTACAACTAAAGCTTGGTTACAGTTGTATCGGTGAACACCAGCTAAATCAACTTACAGAAGCTAGTCGGTTTGTGAGCGAAGTTGTTAATCTCGCACCTGACGAACACGCAGCTTTTGTGGGACGTTCAGCTTTTGCTCATAAAGGTGGGATTCATGTCTCTGCGGTGGAACGTAATCCTTTAACCTATGAACATATTCAACCAGAATTGGTAGGAAATCAACGCCGGATTGTCATTTCTGAACAGTCGGGTTTGAGTAATGTCTTAGCGAAAGCTAAAACCTGTGGGATTGAATTAGATAAGGATCATCCCCAAGCTAGGCAAATTCTCCAACGCATGAAGGAATTGGAGAGTGAAGGCTATCAATTTGAAGCCGCAGAGGCTAGTTTTATTCTTTTGATGTATGAGGCTTTATCTTGTCGTCAACAGTTTTTTGAAGTCCAGGGTTTTCAGGTTCATTGTGATTTGGTGGAGGTGAAAGAAATTACTAATTCTTTAGCAACTGTTAAAGTAGCTGTTAATGGTAAAAATATTCTGGAAGCCGCAGAAGGTAATGGACCAGTAGCGGCTTTAGATGCGGCCTTGCGGAAAGCTTTGGTGAATTTTTATCCCCAAATTGCCGATTTTGAGTTGACTGATTATAAGGTGAGAATTCTCAACGGAAATACGGGAACATCTGCAAAAACTCGTGCTTTAGTAGAATCGGGTAATGGTCAACAACGGTGGACTACTGTAGGAGTTTCTAGTAATATCTTGGAGGCTTCTTATCAAGCTGTGGTTGAAGGTTTGGAATATGGATTATTGCTACATTTCC
Organism: Aphanizomenon sp. CS-733/32; assembly: GCF_028330045.1. NCBI lineage: Bacteria > Bacillati > Cyanobacteriota > Cyanophyceae > Nostocales > Aphanizomenonaceae > Aphanizomenon > Aphanizomenon sp. CS-733/32. The sequence continues at coordinate 27,638 of NZ_JAQMSE010000183.1, read as the reverse complement.
AAGCTGAAAAGGCGTTGAAGGTTTAGGAGTTGATATAGCAATACAATCGAGAGGGCGGGGAAACCCCCCCCTACTGTGTGATTTCCTGAATGTATCTCACAAAGAGTGCATACCGCTATAAATTTTGGTAGAGATATTTAATTAAAAGATAACTATTTGCTGCTAACAATAATATAATATGGATACAATTTGCAATAACAGCCTATGCAAGCCCTAAATATTACATTACCAGATACATTAGCAAAGTTTTCCAGATCAGAAAATTACTCTCTGTGATGCTGTAACTGCTATTTTATCTGACGAAATGAAGTTAGCAGTGTGGACTTATGATTATCATTTTGATATTATGCACATACAGGTATGTCGTTAAAATTTGTTAATATCTTAATCCTATCAATCATGATTACGAACTCATTTCCAATAACACTTTTAAAACGCCCTTTGTTTTGGCTTTTTCAAAAGCTTCTAAACCTTGAGAAAGAGGATAATAACTATCAATTAAATATTGGACATCTACCTTTTCCGTCGCTAACAATTCCAAGGCTGGAACGAAGGGACCGCAACGAGAACCAATCAGGGTGATTTCATCTACCACCAAAGACGAAGCATCTAAACTCAGATTTCCCGCATAGGTGCTTTTTAAGATTAATGTTCCGCGAGGACGTAAAGCTCGACGCGCAATATTAAAACCTTCAGGATTGCCGGTACAATCAACAGAGATATCAAAATATCTATCGGTGACGCTATCAGCTAAACCTGTTTTAATTCCTTTAGCTGATAAATTTGTTAATTTTTCTTTGTGTCTTCCAACTACTAATAATTCACAACTAGTTAAGGCTAGGGTTTGGGCTATTAGTTGTCCTAGTTTACCATCACCAACCACTAATACTCGGTCATCTTTACCTATTTGTATTTGTTGTTGAATTTCCAATGCTGCGGCTATGGGTTCGGTAAAAGTTGCGGCTGCTGTAGATACGTTTTCGGGGACAAGATGCAAATTTTCAATAGGTAAAGATAGATATTCTGCAAATGCACCATTACGGTTAACAATTCCTAAAACGGTGCGATTTTCGCAATGTGTTGGTTGTCCGCGACGACAAAAACGACAAGTACCACAAGCGGCGTTAATTTCACCAACGACTCTTTGATTAATTAACTGTTGGGGACCTTGTTCGACAATACCAACAAATTCATGACCGATAATGCCAGTATAGGGATAATAACCTTTAATTAATTCTAGGTCTGTATGACAAATTCCTGCTCGCAAAATCCTCACTAAGGCTTCTCCTGGTGGTGGTTCAGGGATAGGAATATTGGTGCGTAATTCTAGTTGATTATTTTCTAACCAAAGTCCTTTCATAAGTTTTTGATTGGGAAAGAATATTCAAATTATCTATTAAAGATTGTATCAAGGAGCTAAATATTTATACTCCTTCTAAAATTCCTACAATGACAGCGACTAAATTATCTAAATCTCCAGGAACTTTAATATCTTGGGTAATTTGCTGCTGACTACTATCAATTTTACCAAATTGCCAAATATTTCCTATTGTTACTGCACCATATAAGGTAGTTTTTTCTTCAATATGAGATAAAGCAATTAACTCTATTGCTAATTGAGTAAATCCTCTAGTAAGATCATCGTTTTTAGCTTCAATAACTAGCAAATTGTTTTTTAACCGTAATAGATAATCAAGGTTTCCTTTGAGCCGATTGTTGATGGATAGAGGATATTCAATTCGCATTTGGCATTGACAATACCGAATTACTTCCAATAGTATGGGAGATACTAAAGTTTCCCTTCTAGCGGTTTCGTTGCTTAAACTGATGAATGGTAAAATGTCTTCTATTCTTTGTTTGAGTTCTGGTAGTTGATTTAATGGTTGGGTAGTTTGTGGTAAAGATAGATGGGATTTAATTAGTGTATAATCAAACTCGGCTAGAATATCATCTGCTTCATAAGGTAACTCGAAATAAGAGCGGAAGGTGTAGGACTGATTATCCTGTAAGATTTTGAGTTTAGTCATAGCATCTGCCTTTTTTCATAACTAGAAGAAATCGTGGTAGATGTTTTAGAGTTTTAGATGGGACAGAAAGGGTGTAAATATTGGAATTATATCGGAATTACTGACAACCATCGTGGGAAAAGAGCGATCGCTATAATCTATTCCCGGTGATAATGGAAAAGACTCAGAATTGAGCGATATCCATGTCCCACCCGCAGCTTGCACAATTACCCAAGCACCAGCAATATCCCATACCTTTGGTGTGGCTTCAATTCCCCCCAAAACCGCACCGGTGGCGACTGAAAGAAAGTTATAACTAGCAACTCCTAACATCCGAATTTTACAGGGAAAACCTGGTTGAATAATGTCGGTACTGCGAGAACAAAGGTTAAAAAAGTGGTTTTTGCTGGGAGCATCTTTACTGCTATGAATGGGATGATTATTTAAAAATGCCCCCGTTGGCGTTGTTAAGCCCGATGAACTCGCCCAAAATCCATGAAAGGCTTGATTTAATGGTGGTGCGTAAACATAACCAAAAATGGGTGTGCCACGATAAAGTAAGCCCAAAGAAATAGACCAAATCGGAATTCCTCTGGTAAAATTGGTCGTACCATCCAAAGGATCAATAACCCAACACCATTCTGTATTCGGAAAAATTTGATCACTTTCTTCGCTCAAAATGCCGTAACCGGAAAAGGTAGAAACAATCGCATCTCTAATTTCTTGATCTGCCCATTTATCAGATTTTGTGACTAAGCTACCATCAGATTTTTGTGAAGCTTGGACTTTGCCAAAATCCTGCATTAATTGTTTTCCTACTCTAGTAGTAGTAGTTTCCGCAAAGTCTAAAATCGTATTCCAAAAATCATTCATTTGATTAGTTTTTAGTTGTTAGTTGTCAATTATTAAGTGATTTTATCACAGATGGATTCATGGGAAATTCAGTAAGAAGCAAAAATCTGTATTTATTCAACACAGTAATTATCATAAGCTTTTTTGAAAATATCTTGAATATCTGCTGCGACCCAATCAGGTGCTAAAACTATAGCATTATCGCCATATTGATTTGTCTAGGGCTTGCTGAAAAAGTGGAAAAAGGCAAAAAAAGTCCACCTAAATGGACTAATAAAAAATTAAATATTTTGAGGTTTTGCCTGTGTAGATGCGGGTTCTAAGCGCCCCAATTACTTAATGATGGTGATGGTGATGAGTGATAGCTGATTGGGAATTAACAGCCATACCTTCAGTTTCCATCAACTCTGCTATATGTACATTTGCCCATTCAGCAGCCATAGCTAAAAATTGTGGATTATCATTAACACAAGCCATTTGTAAATAATCTACATCTGGATGTTGTTTTTCTAAATCATGAATAATGTGATGCACATCTAACAAAGTTTCGTGATTTTCTGTGGCAAACCCAATGGGCATAAATAGCAATACCTTTGCACCCAATTGAATCAAATTTTGAGCAGCTTGGGTAGCATTTGGTTGAGTCCATTCAATTAACGGTGTATCGTGGTTTAACCAACCCACAGAAATTAACGGATAATTGTTAATTAACTTATTTCTCACTAACTCATACATGGCTTGACTCTCATCAATCCCGGAAGTAAAGCCTTTCGCTTTGTGGGGACAACCATGATTCATCAAGATAATCCCAATTTGCGAAGGTAAATAACCTGTGGCCAAATCAGTATGAATTTTTTCTTCTACCAAATGCGCCATTAAATCAATATATTTTGGCTCATTGTAGAAGGAAGGAATATATCTTTGGGCTTTAATCCAATGTTCATCACCATCAGCTAATTCTACCAGAGCATTATTTACTTGTTCAATAGCAATACCACTGGTAAAAATGGAATCAACAACCAATAATGGATAAATCAGAAGTTTGCTAAAGCCTTGATCTTTAATTTCGGCTAAAACTTGGTTTGGTAAAAAAGGAGCGCAAAAGTTAAAAGCTTTAAAAACTTGAACCCCATTACCCCATTTATGTTGTAATTCGTGTTCAATCCCGGCTCTTTGTCTTTCAAAAATGGCATTATGTGGGGAAATAAAATCATGATGTGTGTGTCCCCATTCATGGCGATCGAATAATGCCAAAAGCTTGGCTAAAGGGGGATAAATCCAAGTAGGAACAGGAGCGAATTTAGCAGTTAGTAAATTTAAAGCTTGTTCGTTATAGTTAGCAAAATCTTCGTAGCTTTCGACTTCGCCATAGCCCATAAGTAATACGGCTACGCGGTCTTTACTGGGTAGATGATCGTGGCTATGGGTAGCGTGCAGTTTTTCCGGGGTTGCAACCACAATGAGTTCCTCAAGATAACTAAAACAGAGAGACAAGCCTAGACAATTGCTAGATTATCTCTATCAATTTGTAGCATAATATCCTATCCAGGGGGAGGGGATAAAAATAAAAATACACATCTACATGAATAAATTAACCTGTGCAAAAGCATAATACAACCATATAACTATCATTACTGCCAGTACTGCCCAAGTTTACTCACATACCGCATTTTTATCATTTTTTCTTAAACGCGCTAAACTATCAATAGCATCACCTAAAGCTGTCGTGAGACTTTTCCGAGTTTGAGCGTGATTTTCTTGCTCAAGTTTCAAAGCTTGTAATAGACAATCACGTTCTTCTATGACTTCTAATAATTGAGCTTGTAACTCTTCTAGAGAATTAAACTGGAAAATTTCTTGCTGAATAGCTGTAGTTATATCAGTTCCGGTTTCTCCATTAACACCCGAAAATTTTTGGACTTCAGCCTTTATAGATGCCACAGCTTCTTGGTGCATTTTCGCGTCTGCGCGTCTTTGCTCCGCTTCAGTATTATAAAGTTGCCGCCATTTTTGCGAACTTTCCCAAGCTTCATCTCGTTCCTGCTGAAATTGCCTCATCTGTTGTGTGAGAGACTGAATTTCCGCTAACCATTTTTGTGTTAGATCTTGAGTCATAGAAAGTTTTTTGTAGTAGATAGGTTGAACCTTTTTGATCAAACCAATAGAGTAGTAGACTAGTACCGCAGGGCGGAAGTCAAAAATCAAAACCAAGACAGTATAACCTGAGTTCGGAGTTTCTCCTTCGGAGACGCTACGCGAACGGAGTTATGATTTTTTCAACGAGATCATCAGGGTTTGAGACTCATGGCGAGTTTTCCACAAACTATCTTATGTCGAACTCAGGTACTTATGATATAACAAATGCGTCAGCGTGCCGGAGGCATCTTTCTAATCGCCGATAGCCTAGCGTGGCGTTAGCCATAAACTTTGAAAACATCCTCTCAGGAAGTTAATCACTCAGTCAGTGGAAATCATTAATAATGCCTAATTCTTCTAAACCATTTGTAATTACACCCGATGGTTATGCACCGAGATTAAAGCGTCTACGTCAACTTAGTGGACTATTAGATAATATAATTACCATTCCCGGAACACAAATAGGAATTGGGTTAGATCCAATTATAGGATTACTGCCTATAGGTGGTGATGCTTTAGGATTAATATTTTCATTTTATATTATCATTGAGGCCGCACAATTAGGCGTACCCGCAGCCACATTAGGACGGATGGTAATCAATGTGATTGTAGATTCCTGGGTTGGGGCTATTCCCATGTTAGGAGATTTGTTTGATTTTGCCTGGAGGGCGAATAATTACAATATCCTTTTATTGGAAGCAGCCTTAAAATCTCCACATCAAAATCAAAAGGCAGATAACTCATTTATCCTCATTTTTGGTATTGGCTTATTTCTACTGGCTATTGTCTTAATATCCATACCCGTGATATTAATAAGAATATTATGGCAAATTTTCACTGGTAGTTAAATGACTTATCTATAAAATTATGAAAGATTGGTGGCAAGATAATTTCCCTCAAGGGCGGCAAAATCTCATTATTAATGATTCTCAAGGTTATCCAATTCAAATAGCCTATGGTGAAAAAGGTAGCGGGAGACCGTTAATTTTATTACATGGTTTAGGTAGTTGGAGTTATAATTGGCGGCATAGTATTGGACCATTATCTCAACATTTTCGAGTAATTTGTTGTGATTTTAAATGTTTTGGTTTTTCCGAAAAACCTGTATCTCGTCGGGAAGAAACAGGACATCAAATTATTGAACTAAAACGTATTATTCAAGGTTTATGTGATGAACCACCCATTATTGTCGCAGAATCTATAGGCGCATTAATTTCTCTGGGATTAGCCGGTAAAAATCCCGATTTAATCGGACGGTTAGTAGTAATTAATGCCCCTATTTTTACAGAAACTTTACCTCATTGGTCTATGGGTTTACTAGCACAAACACCAATAGAAATTATCCATACAATTGATAATTTACGTCTAGCATATTGGTTTGCACCTTTAGTCAGAGAAGTCATGGGAGCAGAAAGACGCAAGGTCTTATATGATCCTTCATTATTAACAGAAGAAGATATTTATTGGCTTACTTACCCATTCATTGAAATTCCGGGAACGTTGGTAAAAGTGGCTGAAGAGTTACAAATTGCTGCCCAAGAAATTGAGAATTTGCGAAAAGATCAGCCAAGTATGCTGAAAAATATTCAAAATAATCTCAAAAATATTGAATGTCCAACTTTGGTTTTATGGGGTGATCAAGATAGTTGGTTTCCTGTTAGTCATGGAGAAAAATTACATCAAAATCTGCCTAAATCTCGCTTACAAATTTTACAAAATTGTTATCATGATGCGTCAACTGGTTCTGCTGATGTGGTGAATGCTACAATTTTGGAGTTTTTAAAAGATACCAATTTCTGTTGAATTTTGAGTAATGATATAAATTGTGTTTTTACCAATTATTAATGATCAAAGTTCAGGCGGTTTTCCGTGGGGGCAATGCCCCCGTGCTTGCGCCAAAACTTATCAGGACAACCACAGAGGGTTTGCCTCAAAAACCTCTCAGGACAACCACGTTTGCCCCTACTTTTTTAATAAGCCCTAATTACTGACGCGCTTCTTAAACCTTGAACAGTGGAAATTACCTGTTGGACAACTTGATCAATTTCCTCAACTGTATTAAATCTGCCAATTCCAAACCGCACCGAAGCATAAGCTAATTTATCTGAATGTCCCAACGCTTTTAACACATAGGAAGGGGCAACATTATTAGAAGAACAAGCAGAACCAGAGGATACAGCTACTATTGATTGTAAACCTAAAGAAAGTGCCGCCCCATCTACACCTTCCACACTAATATTTAAATTTCCTGCTAATCGTTTTTGAGGATCTCCATTTATATAAATTCCCTCTAGAGTAGATATCTGGTCCCACAATCTTTCTCTTAATACTGTTAACCGTTGATTTTCGGTTTCTTGTTCGGTTATGGCAATTTCTACAGCTTTACCAAAACCGACAATTTGCGGTGTATATAATGTCCCAGAACGCATTCCTCTTTCATGTCCTCCCCCATGTTGTTGGGAAGCAAGTTTCACCCTGGGATTACGTCTGCGAACATATAAAGCCCCAATTCCCTTTGGTCCATAGACTTTATGGGCTGTAAGAGACATTAAATCAATATTCATTGCTTCCACGTCTAAAGGGATTTTAGCAATAGCTTGAGCTGCGTCTGTGTGAAAAATAATTTGCCGTTGACGGCACATTGCCCCAATTTCGGCTATTGGTTGTAAAACCCCAATTTCATTATTTGCAGCCATTACAGATACTAAAATTGTATCATGACGCAAGGCTTTTTCTAACTGATTTAAATCAATTAGTCCATCTTTTTCAACTGGCAAAACTGTAATATCAAAACCAAGATTTTTTAAATATTCACAAGGATCTAAAACTGCTTTATGTTCCGTGTTGATGGTAACAATGTGTTGACCTTTTTGGAAATAAGCTTCAGCAATACCTTTAATAGCTAGATTATTTGCTTCTGTTGCACCACTGGTAAAAACAATTTCTTCAGGTGTGGCGTTAATTACATTTGCTAAAAGTTCCCGTGTTTGTCTAACAGCAGTTTCTGATTCCCAACCATAAACATGACTAATACTAGCCGCATTACCAAACTTTTCTGTAAAATAGGGAATCATAGCAGCCATTACCCTTTCATCAACGGGGGTAGTAGCATGACAATCGAGGTAGATAGGACGACTGGACATAATTAATTAACGATTAATTCAAAATTTGACCTAGTTTTTTTAAGATTCGGAAAACTTGATAAAGTTCGTTCTCTCGCTTCAAAAGCGTAAATTGATCAGACAAAGCATATTGAGATTGATTGATTTGAGAAAGTTTAAGAAAAATAAAATCACTGCCATTCATTACTAATCCAAACACGGGTTTTGTAGGTTGAGGATTAGCCAGCATATAAGTAAGCGCTTGAGGAATGGCTTCTAAAACAGAAAAAGTTGGTCTTTTAGATTCAATTACCAATAACCATAATTGTTGCTGGATAACTAAAACATCAATTCTGCCTCTAATAATTTCTTCTGCATCTTCGACGGCAATTTCTATTGATGATTTACTTCTAATCAAGAAAGGTTCATCATAAAATCCAGCTAAACTGAGTAAGGGAGATAAAACTACTAACTTTACTGTTTCTTCCGATAAAGGAGGATGTTTAACCAATCGGAGAAAATGAAGCTTAACCTTGTCTAGATATTGCTTCTCCAATTCTGAGATTTCTGGCAAATTTTCCCACCATTCAGGGAAAAATGTTTCATTGTCGGTTTGTTCTAGACCAAATCTTGCTTCTAAGTCGGCAATACCTATATTTTGCGCTTGGATGAATTGAACCATAATACAAATAATGGAATTGATATTCCTATTGTATAAGGTGGGAATGGTTATGTTATTTCATTAATCTGATTTGGTAAAGTAAAGTTTAAATTAATTAACATTTGGGCAATCAAATATCACGGGTATATCAACAAAGGCTGACAAATCGGACTATCAAAGTTAGCTCTACCGTTCCCTTTATGTAAAACAAGGAAACCCAACACTCCTTGCTATCTTAACCCTAATGTTGGGTTTCACTTCGTTCAACCCAACCTACAAAAATGAAATTAATACTTTTTACTATAAGGGGAACTATAAAAGTTTAATTAGCTGCTAATTCCCGGATTTTCTTGAGGACGGCTTCAGCATGACCTTTGGTTTTGACATTAGGCCAAACGTAGGCAATGATTTTATCAGGTGAAATTAGGAAGGTTGAACGAGCGACTCCCATATATTCTTTACCCATAAACTTTTTTAACCGCCATGCACCATAGGCTTCTATTAATTGATGTTCAGGATCAGTTAATAGGGTAATTGATAAATTATGTTTATCTATAAATTTGCAATGGGAGGTAGCAGAATCTGGACTAACACCGATGATTTTTGCTCCCGCTGTGGTAAATTCTGAGGATAATTTTGTAAAATCTTGAGCCTCTGTAGTGCAACCAGGTGTATTATCTTTAGGATAGAAATAGAGAACTAGCCATTGATTAAAATCAGCGAGGTTGGTTAGGTGATTGTTTTGATCTGGGGTGGAAAAATCTGGTGCAGGTTGTCCAATTTGGGGAATATTGCTCATAATGAGAAGGCGATAAATTAGGGATAAGTAGAAATTATATCAAAATCATACACTTACATTTGATTCAATTTCCCGTCGGCGAGGGACATCATAAACCATAAAATCATGAGCCATGATTGTTTTCGGAAAAATTGCTTTTGCTTCTTTAAGTAAGTCTTTTAATTCAATAGTATTCCCTGGAGCATAACGAGGGCTAAAATGTGTCATAATCAGTTTACGAACTCCTGCGATATGTGCTGTTTGGGCTGCCATTGTAGTTGTAGAATGTAGCCTTTGAAAAGCCATTTCTGAATCTTGATGAGCAAATGTGGCTTCATGAATTAACACGTCCGCATCATCTGCTAATTGCACAGCACCGTTACAATAAACTGTATCTGTACAATAGGCAATTTTCCGCCCGATTTCTGTTGGTCCACATAATTCACTACCATTGATTACTCTACCGTCTTCTAGGGTGACTGTTTCACCGCGCTTGAGTTGTCCATAAATTGGACCGGAAGGAATTTCTAAGGCTTTGGCTTTTTCTATATCAAAACGTCCGGTTCTATCTTTTTCCGCGACTCGGTAGCCAAAAGCAGGAATACGGTGATGTAAAAGACCACAGCTAACTGTAAATTCATCATTTTCATAAATTACCCCCGGCTGAACGGTATGCACTTTAATCGGGTAAGAAAAATGGGTATGGGAGTAACGAGAAGCGGCTTGTAAGTATTCGTTTAATCCCGATGGACCATAAATATCAATTTTGTCTACATTACCTGCTAAACCGCAACTAGCCAGCAATCCCATTAAGCCGAAAATATGATCACCGTGCATATGGGTGACAAAAATTCGGGATAGTTGGCTAACTTTTAAGTCACTCCGCAAAATTTGATGTTGAGTTCCTTCCCCACAGTCAAATAACCACAGTTCTGCCCGTTGTGGCAATCTCAGTGCTACGCTGGAAACGTTGCGTGATCTTGTCGGTACACCTGAACTCGTCCCTAAGAATGTAATCTGCACGGTGTTTTTTAGCTTTCCTTTTGCTCAATATAGTCCTCGATTCTCTATCTTGACACAGTATTGCCACAGTCAGCTATTGAAGAAAAAGCAAAACATCACAGATTTTCCAATTTTCCTAGTTTTTATTGCCACCAGAAAGAATTTGGTAAAGGCCAAGATAACTCGCAAAGAGTACCTTGAGGATAAAGGGAAACTCTCCTAAATTTACCGTTAATTTGTTGTGCTAAATTTTTAAATTGTTTTGTTCCCCAACCTTCTTTTAATGGGTAAACTCCTAAACCATTATCTATAATGCTCAAAGTGTAAACCCCTTGATCTTCAGCCCAAGAATAAGTAACTTGTAAACAGGTGATGTCAGTGGCGTGTTTGCCAACATTACATAAAGCTTCTTCTAAAAATCGGCAAAGTCCTCGCTTATTTTCAATACTCAAACTGCTTTCATCTATAGGCTCAAAACTATGGATTTTTAGTTTGAGGGTTTTAAAGCAGGTAAAATCCCTTTCTAATGTATAGGTATAAACTTGATAGAGAATCTCATGTAAAGGGTTTCGCAAATCTATGACTACATTACTTCCTAAATAAAGGCTAGTATCTTGATTAAGAGTTTCTTGTTGCCAAAATTCATATATTCCTCGTAACTCTTGATTCAATTCTTCAAGTTCTTGTTCTATTAAAGGTAGCAAATTATTAATGGGTAAATCTTTTCTCTTGACGAGACGTAAAACTTTAGCTAGAGTTTGTAATGGTCCGTTGTGAATTGTTTCAAATGTAGCTTGAATCATGGTCTTATGAGCTTTAATTCCAGATTCAATTGTTTGATTATATTGATATAAAGACATAAGACTGATGCTGTTTACAACTATAACAAAAGTTGCTGGAAATATAGAAAATGACCAACCCCAAGTTAATAAGAAATGACTAATCAATACTAGACTAAAAATAGTAATGATAACTTCTGATAATTTGCCTACAGAAACAAAATAAATTTCTTCCTGTAGTTTTTTCCAAAATTGAGTTTGCATAAGCTTTTATTCCAGTCTCAAAACCTTAATAATGGAAAACATATTATTGATTATACTAACTTTATTTGTTAGTTGATTAATCAATTAATCCTTCGGCTCTAGCTCTCATTTCCGTTTGAATACGGATATTTTTACCTTCTTCTGGGTAAATATTTAAAGCGTCTTGTAACTTACTCCAATAATGACGCACCATGCGTTCAGATATGCACATATTTTTAGCAATTACTTTATCTTGTAATCCTTCTTCAAATGCTAGATTCAGCACCTTCAACCATTCTGGTTTTACCTCTAAACCTGAATGAATGCCTTTAATATCTTTTGTATGAGTTAATCCCTGTAATGCCCAATCAACTCTAGTTAACATTTCCTGGGTAGAAAGACTTTTATCAGCGACAGTAAAGCCTCCCTTATGATTATCAATATAAGGACGAATGCGGACTAATGTTTTCACATGGGCGCTTTGAACAACAAGATTCAAATGGGAATAATTTTCCATTAAAACCTTAAGAAGTTGAATACCTGTATCAACTTTCGCTGTCATTTCCAGTTTTTCTGGTATGGAAAGATCCATCACTAGGAGGTCAGGTTGGTAATTAATAACTTGCTCAAAAGCATAACTAGCATTTGTAGCTGTATTAAATTCAGCGCTAGGATAGTTTTTTCGTAAAATTTCTACTGTCCCATTTAAAACTGACTCGTGGTCATCAATTACTATGAATGCTAAACATGATTTTTCTGATGGAATTTGTTGCATATCTAATAATTCTCCTAATAGTTATACACATGATAATTTTTGGTTGCTATAGGAATCATAAATAATATTTGAAAAATTTTAAGTAGTCTATGGTGGGCTGGGTAATGCCTAGCCTACATATATTTCAAAAATCAAATATTAGTCCTATGTATACTACTATTAATTACTTTTTTCTAGGTTCTCTTAGTTATAACTTATTGAAGGTGGGGGGTGTTACCCCTCACCCAATGAAAAATATTAGAAAATACTGAGATTATGAAGTTGATGTATAACAATAATAAATATGGTTATTTAAAAAAACTTAGGATTAATCAGAGTTGTGACAGATATAGTAACAGGTACTATAGGAGATATTAAGTAATAGAAAATACTGACTAATAAAAGTGCCAAATTGACATAAGGTTTTTGTTAAGTCAATACCTTGTCCATTTTTTGTAGGTCGGGTTAAGCGACAGCGCAACCCGACGCTCATGTTGGGTTATGGCTATGACTCCTACGTCGTCACGCAAGCTATCGCCACACTATGGCTAACGCCACGCTCCGCGAACGTGAACGTGAACGTACCTCAATCCAACCTACAAATCAAGACTTTTTTTCGATTTGAACAAGGTATTGTTAAGTAGGAGCATTTACCTGATATTAAGAATTTAAAGCTATTGTAAAGATGCTCTGATTCTGGTAAATGGGAATAAAAAATCAGAGTAGATATATCAGGATCAAAAATTTTTAGAATAGCCTGATACTTTGTATTTGTTCGAGAGTAATATGAATATAAATAGAGAATTTCTATATGTTTTCCACGAAAATTGTAGAGATATTGTACAAAATGTCTCTATTTTTGGCTCCACCGTTCCCTTTATGTAAAACAACATTTATTGTAGCTAGTTAGGTAAATTACCAGAATCAGGATGTCCAGGATGAAACCAGAGCTTTTATTACCAATTACCCATTACCAGCCTCAAAGAGATAACTAGCAACTTGAGATAAGTAGGTTGGCGTTAAAAATTGTCGTTGTGGCAAGGGAACAGGGAACAGAAAGAGAGTTTTGGGCGAGTTTACTTTTCTTCACATACCTTTAAATTTTTCATTTCACATACTTACATACATAATTTATTTTCCTGTTCTTTGTTTCTACTAATTAATTTAATTAATCTTTCCGGCTATTCAGCTAATTATAAATCAGCAATTAGTCTAGCTTTTCTTAACATAAATTGCAATGCTGTTTCTTCTCTAGAAATAATATCGGCTGTAGCGTTCATTCCTGATTGAAGCAGACATTTATGACCATTAATTCCAAATGAATTACTTTCGGGCTGAATTGTGGCTTCAAAGTAGCTAATACCAGGAGAATTCGTCGTAGTTGTATCTTTGCTTTGAGATGTAATTGCGTCTGGAGCAATGGTTTTAACAGTCCCATTAGCAATTCCATAATCAGGATAGGGACAAGCATCAACACGAAGTTGCACCTTTTGGCTAATGGCAATTTTGTTGATTTCCGCAGTAGGAATTATGGCTTTAATTACTAAAGAAGCACTATCAGGGACAACCTCGGCAATAGATTCACCAACTCGCACAACTTGACCAGAATTGCGTAAATTTAGTTTAAATATAATCCCATTACTCGTAGCAAGAATTACACTACTTTTCTGCTGAGTTTCTAGTTGTTGAAGTTCTTTTTGTGATTGTTTTATTTGAGTTTGTATTTCTACCAATCGCTGAATTAAGCCTTCTCTTTCTTTATTTAGAGCCGCTATATTTGCTTCACCTCTAGCAGTTTCTTGAGCAATCCGTTCTTGTGCAATTTTTACCATTGCTGTAGTTGGATTAATCGCGGCTTGAGTTGATTTAATTTTGATTTTAGCAAGATCAACAGCTTTTCTTGTAGATTGTAGTGTTAAGGTTGTCTGTTGCACAACTAGCTGTTTTTGCTCAAATTCTCTGTTACCAATTGCACCAATTTTGGATAACTGCTTATAACGATCTCTATCCGATTTTGCGAAATCTAAATCAGCTTTTGCTTTTTCTAAATCTACTAATTCTTTTTGAATATTTACCTCTGCTGTCATTAATTCACTTTCAGTATTGATTTTTCGTTCTTGATATTCCCTTTGATTTCTTAATAAGTCCTCTTTGGCAGAATTAACAATAGTTTCTATAACTCTTTTCTCAGCCATAATTTGATAATTTAATGTCCGGTTTTGAGCATATATTTGTAATATTTGTAATTTATTTTGTTTAATACTTTGTTCTAATTGGCTTTTTTTAATTAGCAATTGTTCAGTATCTAAAAGGGCAATTATGTCTCCTTGCTTAACAATTTGATTTTCTTTGACTAAAATACTTTTAACTGTCCCTTCTATTCTTGATTGCACCACACGAGTTTCACCTATGGGACGAACAATAGCCGCAGCTTTTACCGTAACATTATATTTCACCCATGAAGATAAATAAATGCTAGTAATAACAGTACCAATCAGAAATAAACCTGCTAAGGATGTCCAACGACTAACAGGTGGTAGTGAATTATCAGTTTCAATGACAGAATTAAATTCTTGATTATGAGTGTAAAGCATGGTTATCCGAATAATGAATGATGTGGGGGATGTGGGGGAAGATTAATATTTATGGTTTTTATGAGATTTAACCATTGATATTGAGTTTGATTCTTCTGAGTTACCAATCATCTTCTTTCTCACCTCCTTTACTCTTTTACTCTTCACTCCCCCACTCCCCCCACCTCCCAATTAAGGGGGGTAAACACAAGAGGGAATTAGGGAATTAAAAAATCTAAATGATCTCCTGATTTAGTGCGTAAATCTGCCAAAGAACCTTGTAATTTTAACTTACCTTTATCTATTAAAACAATCCAATCAGCACGATTAATTACTTTGGGTCGGTGAGTAATTAAAATTGTTGTTTTCCCTTGACGGTGTTGAAATAATTGGTCTAAAACTTGGGCTTCACTCACTGGATCAAGTCCACCCGTAGATTCATCTAAAATGAGAATTGCTGGGTCTGTAACAATGGCTCTAGCTATGGCTAATCTTTGTCTTTGTCCACCAGAAATATTAGCACCAAATTCACCCAAAATAGTTTGATATGTCTCAGGCATTTTACTGATAAATTCATCAGCACCAGCAATTTGACAAGCTTTGACAATCTGTTCAAAGCTAACATAAGGCGCTCCTAATCGGAAGTTTTCGACAATAGAGCGATTCCAAAAATGAGCATCTTGGGGAACGAGAACTACCTGTTGACGGAGAGATTCTAAGGAAAGGTCTTGGAGGTTATAAATGCCAATTTGTATATTGCCAGATTGGAGTTTATATAAACCGGAAATTAATTTAGATAATGTACTTTTACCACAACCAGATTTGCCAATTAAAGCAATATTTTTACCTCCAGGAATCGTTAAAGAAAAGTCTTCTAATAAATCAATTCGACCAGGATAATGAAAGTTTATATTTGTACAAATAATATCAGCACTTTCAGAAATTGTCGCAAAAGGTTTTTTACCATTATCATCATCTTCTGGAGTAGCATCAATAACTTCTGTTAACCGCCGTACAGCAGTTTTTGCACGAGTAAATTCATCAACAAAATTAATAACTGTACTAATTAACCCAATAAAATTACCATTCATTGAGTTAAAGGCTAGTAATTGTCCAATACTCAAATTTTCAGATGGGTTAATTACTAAATAGCCACCAAACCAAAGTAAAATTACACTGCCAATACTAGAAACAAAACCAGAAAATGTATTATTAATAATCCCAATTTGCATTGTCTGAAATGTGAGCCTAGCTAGACGATTAAAGCGATTTTGTAATTCATCCCAAAATTGTCTTCCTGATGTGGTTGTTTTGAGGGTTAATGCCCCTTTAAAGGTTTCGACTAAAACCCCTTGGGTTTCGGCTTCTGTAACTAACAGTTCATTAGTTTTTTGCTGTAATGTGGGTTGAAAAATAAATGTAGATATGGTCATTACCACAGAAATTACTAAAGCTGCTGAGGTAAGTTTCCAACTATAAAATAACATGAGGAATAAGGAAATTACCGCAATAAAAAATTGACTGGGTAAACCAACGACAACTTGAGCAATTAATTGATTAATTTGGTCAATATCTCGTAGCCGACTGACAACTTCACCACTGCGACGGGTTTCATAATAAGTTAATGGTAAACGCAGAATCTGCCGCCCAAATTCCAGCACTAATCCTAATTGCATTCGTTGGGCAAAATGAGCAATTAAGTTAGACTGGACAAATGAAAGACTATGAGAAACAATATTCATGACGACTACAGAAATTACTACTGTAGTCAATAATTTTGTGTCACCTCTAACTAATACATCATCAGTAAGAATTTGCAGCAAAAAAGGGGAAGCTAAAGACAGCAAACCCAAGACTAAATTGAGAGGTAATGCTTGGAATAAAATGCCGCGATAAATCCAAACTCGTTGGAAGAAACGCCAAAAACCACCGACCTGATCTTGCTTTTGAGCAAAAAAGCGAATAGGATCTGGTTCTACTAATAATAATAACCAATCTGTCCAAGCTGCTTCTAAATCTTGTTTAGAAAGATAACGCATTCCCACTGCGGGGTCTGCAATGAGAAATTTTTTACCTTTTTTACCATATAAAACAACCCAATGATTTCCTTTCCAGTGAATAATTGCTGGTAAAGGTGCTTCATTAATTTTATCTAATATTTCTGGCGAAGTTTTCACGGGATTGGCTTTAAAACCCAGGATTTCCGCGCCTCTTTTTAATCCTAATAAGGTAGTTCCAAATTGCCCTGTTCCTACAGCTTCTCTAATTCTGCTAATGGTAAAAGTTTGACCATAATGTTTAGCGATTGAAGCCAAACAAGCTGCTCCACAATCTTCTTCGCTATGTTGTTGAACTAACTTATATTTCATAGGTAAAGCACCTTGGAGAATAAAGAAGCAGATGGTATATTTTTAGAATTAGTTTATTTTGGATTGATGGTGTTTAAATCAAGTCTTACTTATGTGAATTAACAGATTAGACAATGGTATTTTACGAAAAAAGATAGTCAGCAATCAGTAGAAGAATACTAGAGAGTATATTTGTCTCTTCTATTATTCTGTATCTAGCTGATAGCTGACTGACTTTAGTAATGAATAGAAACAGAAAAAAGTAAAATTTTATAACTTGTTTCTTTCTATTACTAAGTTTTGTTTATTATCTCTTGTTACTGTTACTGATACCTTGCAGAACTAAAGCACCAGCAACGGCACCTCCATTACCATATGATATTGGCACTTGGGTAATGATTGTTGTATTTGCTGCTACTTGAGTATTGATATCTGGAGTTTGAACTGCTGGAAAATTAAAACCCTTCTTACCTTTACCATACCAACCACCAGCTACGATCGCTTGTTGTTCAACAGATACTTCGGTAAATAAATTAGACATGACTGAATTCTCCTTGATTTGTATTATTGCTTGGGTTTCTTTGCTGCTTGTTTGCCGCTTTCCCCCTCGCTTGTTAATAGAATATCGAGAAGTTATAAGTTAATTCATTCTCATTTTCTGCAAACTTAATTACCAGATTTAGGACTAGACATTTCCGAAAAGTACACGCCAACTCGGCTAAATTTATTTGAAATAATTTCAAGTTTTAGCTAAATTAATTTCTATATAATGTCAGATAGATTTGCAGGATATCATCAATATATGTTTAATATAAAATCTATATCTAGCCAGGAAATTTATTTCCTGGCTAATAGCTCAAGTCAGCTAAATATGACTAAATAATCTCAAAATTCGTGAGTACACTTTCTGAAAATAGTGCGTTTTAACGTAATTTTGCTATTAGCCTAGAACTTTAGTTCCAGGCGGGTAAGGAACACCAAAGCAAAGATTTTAAGCAAATTGATATCAGATAATCTTTGCTAACTATAATTTGCAGCGACTGCGTTTTCTGCTCTGACTACGTGGGTAAACAAAGAAATTAAAAATCATATATATGATTTTTGTGTTGGTTATATTATTAGAAATTGCAACTAGGTTGTTGTTTCCTATAGCTACAGCATTAGTATCGCTGATATTGCCACCACCACCAATTATGGTTTCTTGTTGTTCAATAGATACTGTAGTAAACAATGGATTAGACATTATTCAAGTTCCTTTAAATTTCAATTATCACCAATCAATCTTATTTTCGTTAATAGATTATATGTTTATGATTATCTTTTTCATGGCTAATTTACGCCAACTTTATTACTAATTTAAGAAATAAATATTTCCGAAAAATACACGCCAATCTGGCTAATTTATTCGATGGAGTTTAAATTCTATGCTATTTTAATATAGTTAGTTTAACGAAACTCAATACCCCTGGCTATCCTATGTCTAATGTTGGGTTATGCCTTCGGCACGCTACGCGAACACTTCGTTCAACCCAACCTACAAAGATCAAATTAATATTCTTTACCATCAGGGGAATGCTAGGATCATAATTCTTTATTCAATGGATAGAAGTGTGAAAAATAAACAATCTGTATAACTAGTATTATCTACAGATTGATAGTAATTATTAACCTATATATAGGAGCCTATTTGATTTCTGAGAGAGTTTTAGTTGAAAATTGATCTTAACAACCTTTTGAAGGATGAGGACTCATTTACAGCCCATATTTTTTTGAGCCATTCTTCTCGTTCTTCTTTTGTCAGTTCTTTCCCATTAGTACGAGAAAAAGAATAATAAGAAAAACTCTCACAACCAACTACTGTTTCTTGTTGCTCAACAGGTACATCATCAAACAATATATCTGACATGGTATAAATCTCCTTGATGTTGAATTAGTGCAAAGGTTGATTACGGCTTTTTAGCTGCTCAAATCTTCACGTGATTAAAATAGTATCTAGGAATAAATAGATAAATCATTATTACTTTCTGCAAGTTTCATTACCAGATCAGGAAACATCAGTTTCACAATTACGTCAGTGATATTTCAGAAAAATACACGCTAAATTGGCTAAATCATCTTCACAAAATAGAAAGTTTCTGCTATAGTTTTCTGTTACCTACTGAGTACACAAAAGTATCCCTTAACTACCTATTACCAAAATTACTCCTCTTACCAAGGAAAGGGCTGCCAAACTTCCCATACTTCACTGTAAACTAGAAAGAATATGCTGTGGTGTGATACCTATAATAAATATGTCATTAAAAATAGATTCTGGATTATTTACCTATGATTTCATTGATCATCACGCAATCTTATGTGTGCCAGTTGATGCTGAATTTAAAGAAATTCGTAAGCGTTATTTACAAATTGCTCGGATATTGCACCCAGATAGTTCGCTGATGAGGAATGAGTCGGAAAAAGAGATGGCTAATCAATTGTTAGCAAAGCTGGTTAATCCGGCTTATGAGAAGTTTTCCGTGGAAGGCAATCGGGCTGAGTATTTGTTTATTTTGTCACAGATGGGGAAGAGATTTGCCCAAGAACCAGGAGCAATTAGACTGAAGACGGAATCAGGACGACAATTGTTAGCAGCGCCTAATGTGAGTATGGCATATAAGCAGGCGATCGCAAAAATTGCCGAAACTCAATTTAGTGATTTGCAACAAGTACACAAAATCATTGCTGAAGTTAGTGAGCTAAATCTAGTTTACCTGATGCGGATAGCCGGACAGTCAATGAATAAGTCCGCATCTAGTCAATCTGGGAATTTTTCCGAAAATTTATCACCAACACCAATTTCACCCCCGAAAGAAGAGTCAATCGTAGAACAATACCTGCGTCGCGCTCAAGTTTTATTAGAAACAAACCAATTGTCCCCAGCCAAAGTAGAATTACAAGATGCCTTAAAGTTAGAACCGCGAAATAGTCATTGCCATAGTTTGATGGCAATGGTATATTTACGGCAAAATCAACTAAAAATGGCAAAAGTTCACTTTGATAACGCCCTGAAGTTAAATCCCAATGAAAAAATCGCTTTGGAGTGGAAACCCAAGGTAGATAAGGCTTTAGGAATTACAACCAGTGGTTCTCAAGGGACTTCCGCTTCTAAAACTGAAGAGAAGCAACCAGATAAGTCTGGAAAAGGTGGTTTGTTTGGCGGTTTGTTTGGTGGGAATAAAAAATAATGGTGTATCAACCAGCAGCGGGAGCAAGGGATCTATTACCTTTAGATGTGGCGCAAAAACGCTGGATTGAAGATAGATTAGAGCAAGTATTTCAACGGTGGGGATATCACAGGATTATCACCTCGACTTTGGAACGAATGGATACTCTGATGGCTGGTGAGGCTATTGTGCGTCAGATGGTGATTCAACTCCAAAATAGTCAAAATGAAGAATTGGGGTTGCGTCCAGAATTGACCGCCTCTATCGCTCGCACAGTGGTAACTCGCATGACAGATGCGACCTACCCCCAGCGACTATATTACAATGCTAATGTTTTCCGCCGCAATTGGGAAGGCCGCCATAATCGTCAGCAAGAGTATTATCAAGCTGGGGTGGAGTTACTGGGTGCTGAGGGATTATTAGCCAATGGGGAAGTGTTGCTGCTGGTAGCAGATTGTTTAACAGCATTGGATTTAAAAAATTGGCGGTTAATTTTGGGGGAAGCGGGAATTACTCGTTCTTTGCTGAATGCTTTTCCCCCGGAAATCAGAAATCAAGTCCGCAGGGCGATCGCTAATTTAGATCGCGTGACTATTGATACTTTGCCTTTGAGTGAAGAACTTCGCCAACGCGCTAAAATCATGTTGGATTTGCGCGGTGATAGTAGAGATGTTTTACAAAAAGTTAGTAGTTTACATCTAGAACCAGACCAGCAAGAGGCAATAAATAACCTCAAATCTCTAGTAGAATTACTAGATGGTAAATTCCCTTTAATCCTTGATTTGAGCCTAATTCAAACCATTGATTACTACACAGGTCTGGTTTTTGAAGTAGTGAGTGAGACAAATTCTCAAGCACAGATTTTAGGAAGTGGCGGTCGTTATGACCAGTTATTAGGTTTATATCATCCCCAAAAGGAAAATATTCCCGGTATCGGCTTTGAATTGAATATTGATGATTTATACCAAATTCTCCTATTAAATCAGCAATTACCCCAGGATATTCCCCCTAGTCATTGGTTAGTAGTTCCAGAAACCCCCGGTGCTGAAGCTGCGGCTTTTGCCTATGCTGATAAATTACGTAATTCCACTGATTTGGTGAGAGTAGAAATAGACTTGGGAGGTAGGAACACAGCAGCGATTCGTCAATATACAAGCGATCGCTCCATTACCCAAATAGCCTGGATTAAAGCTGACGGTTCACACACCATTGAACCCGGAATCATCCCGTAGGGGCGGGGTTTCCCCGCCCTATCGGGGTTTCCCCGCCCTATCGGGGTTTCCCCGCCCTATCGGGGTTTCCTATAAATGCGGTCAATGTGAAATAAATATCAAAAAGAGGGAATCGGAAAAATGCCACATACCATTGTTACAGACGTTTGTGAAGGTGTTGCTGACTGCGTAAGTGCTTGTCCTGTAGCTTGTATTCATCCAGGTCCAGGGAAAAACGTCAAAGGCACAGATTGGTACTGGATTGACTTTGCTACCTGTATTGATTGTGGCATCTGTTTGCAAGTTTGCCCCGTAGAAAACGCAATTTTGGCAGAAGAAAGACCAGAATTACAGAAAATAGTAAATTAGGTGACAGGTGACAGGTGACAGTGGAAAAGAAAATCACCAAATTACCTGTTACCTGTTCCCCGTTCCCTGTTCCCTGTTCCCTGTTCCCTCATATAACAAATGACTAATAACTATTTATTAAAAGTAGAAAATGTCCACGCTGGATATATTAAAGATGTAGATATTTTGCAAGGTGTCAACTTTCACATTGCACCAGGAGAATTAGTTACAGTAATTGGTCCAAACGGTGCAGGTAAATCCACCTTAGTAAAAACCATTTTCGGACTGTTGACACCCCACACCGGAACAATCACCTTTAAAAATCAGAATTTGATTGGTTTAAAATCAAATCAAATTGTTGAAAAAGGTATGTCCTATGTTCCGCAAATTGCTAACGTTTTCCCATCTTTAACCATAGATGAAAACTTAGAAATGGGGGCTTTTGTGCGAGATGTTCCCTTGAAACCTCTTAAAGATAAAATATACACCATGTTTCCTCGATTGAGCGATCGCCGTCGTCAACGCGCCGGAACTCTTTCCGGTGGAGAAAGACAAATGTTAGCAATGGGGAAAGCATTAATGTTAGAACCCAGTTTACTCCTATTAGATGAACCCTCAGCCGCATTATCTCCCATTTTGGTAACTCAAGTATTTGAGCAAATTAAACAAATTAAACAATCGGGGACTGCGATAGTTCTAGTTGAACAAAATGCCCGAAAAGCTTTGGAAATGGCAGATCGTGGTTATGTGTTAGAATCAGGTAGAGATGCGATCTCAGGACCAGGTGGAGAATTATTAAATGATCCTAAAGTGGGAGAATTGTATTTGGGTGCTGGGAAGGGACATTAAGGATTTTTTTCTCACGCAGAGGCGCAGAGGCGCAAAGAAGAGCGATTAATAAAATAATAATTAAGGAATATGACAACACAAACAATATCATCACCGGAAATATATCAAGGTCAATTTGGGGAGTTTAGGATTACCGAGAGCGATCGCCAAAGTGTGATAATTTATCGCACAGGATTAACCATAGCAGCCCTATGTTTTGCCATTGGTAGCGGTTTAGTCTTATTTTATCCCCAACCTGTGGCAATTGCCGCCCTGACCCCTCTCTACACCTGTTTTAGTATTGCCCTGGGAGTCAGTTTATTAACTATTCATATTTATATGGCATTTTTGCACCGCATTCTCCAACTTTTTTGGATAATTGGTAGCATTTGTGCCTTTATTTTTGGACATGGTGATAGTCAAGCTTTTGCCATAACTATTTATCATCAACCCCTCACCATATTAGGAATTGGTTTTACCTTCGCAGCCTTGACAGGGATCTTTTTCAAAGAAGGTTTTTGTTTCCATCGTTTAGAAACTAAAATCTTAACTCCCCTTGTTCCTTTATTATTATTAGGACATTTAACCGGAATTTTATCAACACCAGCAGAACAAGTTTTATTAGCAACGTGGGCAATTTTATTTTTAATATTTGCCGTGAGAAAAATTATCCAACCTATTCCTCCCGACATTGGCGATAAATCTGTATTTGATTATTTGAAAAATCAAATTAAGACCCGGCGACTAGAAGTCACAGCTACACAAACAAAGTCCGCCTCCGCGGACTAAAAAAATCAAGATATTGAACCCACCCACCATCTGGGTTTTGCCTGTGTAGACGCGGTTTTTAACCACCAGGTGATTATATTTATACTAAGTAGGTGAACACAATAAAACCAAACTGTGTAAAGAAACATAAAATCGCTGAAAACTTGTTTACTCTTGCCTTTTGCCTCTTGCCTCTTGCCTTGCTATAACGACAATTTTCAACGCCAACCTACTTATGTCAAATCCAGAAGAACGTAAATATTGGTTAGCATGGTCGCAAATTTCCGGTATTGGACCGATATTACTACAAAGATTACAACAGCATTTTGGTAACTTAGAAACAGCTTGGAAATCCAGTCCTAGTGAATTACGAAAAGTTGAAGGTTTAGGATTTCAAACATTAGAAAAAATTGTTCAACAAAAATCCCGTTTAAACCCAGAACAACTCCTCACTCAACACCAACAAGCCAACCCCCTTTTTTGGACACCAGCAGACCCAGAATATCCCCAACTACTGCGAGAAATCCCCAGTCCACCGCCATTATTGTACTATCGGGGAGAAGTTGACTTACAGGAAAATTCAGGACAAAAACCCTTAGTGGGAATTGTCGGAACTCGTCAACCCACAGAATATGGAATTAAATGGACTCGTCAAATTAGTACCGCATTAGCCAAAAATGGTTTTACCGTTGTTTCCGGTATGGCTGAAGGAATAGACACTGAAAGTCATTCAGCAGCAATGAAAGCAGGAGGAAGAACAATAGCAGTTGTCGGCACAGGAGTAGATGTTGTTTATCCTTATAAAAATCGAGATTTATATAAACAGATATTGACATCTGGCATAGTAATTAGTGAATATCCTGCCAAAACCACACCCAACCGCACCCATTTTCCCCGGCGAAATCGCATCATTGCCGGGTTAAGTCGCGCAGTATTAGTCATAGAAGCACCAATAAAATCTGGCGCTTTAATCACAGCTACTTATGCTAATGAGTTTTGTCGAGATGTTTACGCATTACCAGGAAGAATTGATGACCAACCATCACAAGGTTGTTTAAAGTTAATTAGTCAAGGTGCAGGTTTAATTAATCAAGAACTGAGTGAATTATTAACTATGTTGGGGGCAATTCCTCAAATAGATATAGAAATTCCCATAGTTAAATCTCCTCCTTTACCTGACTTAGCACCTGAATTACAACAGGTAATAGATACTTTGGCTATTGATGCTTTATCATTTGATTTTATAATTCAAAAAACAGGAATGAATGCGGCTTTAGTTTCCAGTTCCTTATTACAATTAGAACTCATGGGTTTAGTTACCCAACTCCCCGGAATGCGATATCAAAAATGTTAAAACTCTGATTTCTCTATTTCCTTACATTTTCTGCAACCAGTTTGAACTTTAAATTATTTAGGGTCTGCTGAATAAACCGAGAACTGAGATATATCAAGAGTTTGAAGGTAAAAAAGGTGAAACAAGTGCCAGGAATAAGCGTTGAAACTACCAAAACCCTATCACTTGACCAAATTCAAGACTATTCTTCTCTTCTTCTAATTCTGACTCCTGACTCCTAGACCTCACAGATAACTTTTTCAGCAAACCCTATTTATTGTGGTGGATAATATTGCGGAGTCATTATAGGCTGCGGATAACCGCCTACAGGCATATTATCAACCATCCCATTAGGCATAACAGGATTCATTATCGGTTGTTGAACTGGTTGCTGAATAAAGGGTTGAACGGGTTGTTGATAATTAGAAATTGGTGGAGTTATGGGTTGAGTTATCGGTTGAGTAACTGGTTGAGTTATCGGTTGAGTTATCGGTTGAGTAACTGGTTGGTTATTTGTTGGATTGTTAGGTGTTACTGTAGCTTGGCTAAAGTGTTCATAAGCAGCACTAGAAATAGAACTAATTAATTTTGCCGCACGAGGATCATTATTGGGACGTTTCACCATAATAGCGGCAATATAACGCTTACCTGTAGGGACATCAACCAAACCCGCATCTGCTAACATTGTACCAATATCACCTGTTTTGTGGTAAGCATTTGCGCCTTTTCCTAAGCCAGCAGGTAAAAGATTATCTCGTTCAGTGCGACTCATAATATTAAGCATTAAATCACGCGATCGCATACCCACAACATTACCTTGATTCACCATCGAGATTAAATTCCCCAATTCCCTCGGACTAGTAGTATTAGTCCCCTCTAAATCCGGGAGAGGATTACGAATCATCGTCGTCGTCAGTCCCCAACCACGAAAACGTCCATTTAACGCCTCCTGTCCCCCTAATTTAGCAACCAGAATATTCGTAGCCGTATTGTCACTAATTGTAATCATCTTCGTCGCCACATCAAGAGCCGTGTATTTACTGCCTGGAGTTTGATATTGCATATTTCCCGAACCCCCGACAATCATCTCTTTTTGCAGAGTTAACATTTCATCCAGGCGGATTTTACCCGCATCCACATCCTGGAAAAAAGCAATCAAAATCGGAATTTTAATCGTGCTGGCCGCAGCAAAACTTGTATTACTATTAATATCTACATAATTACCATTATCTAAATCTAATAAAAACACCCCTGGCATCAAATCCGTATTAGCTGTAGCGAGAGTTTGTAAAGAATTTTTTAAAGGAATAATTTCTTGGGACAGATATAAACTTGTATTAGGAGTTTGAGATGTTTTTTGAGAAGTAGTAGTTTGAGATACTAACGCCACTGAACCCAGGCGATTAGCAGGGTCTAAAACTGATAACAACGTACCCACAATCGCACCAACACCCACACCCACAATCAACAACCGCAAGGCATATAACATAGTTCTAGCCATAGGTTTTAACCGAGTCTTGCGTGACCCTCTTCTTTCAATTCTCGGCTTCTCCATGCGTACCGTCTTTAACCTCACATTTCCTGGCGGAGAAATTTGAGTATTTTTCTTGACTGTAGGTACTGGTTTAACACCTGGAGGCATCATAATCCGTGATGCTGGTCTTCGCCCCCCAGGTGAAATAGGAACAGGACTGCTATGATTATTTAGACGAGCTAATGTTGCAGTTTCTCTTGGACTAGAAACTGGCTGTTGATTAATAACTTTTTTCTGTCCTGTCTTGGGAACTGGACGTTTACGCCGGCGACGCTGTACAGGTTGCCTTTGTGATATGGGTATAAGTTTGTCACTAGTTTCTGACATAGCTACTCCTTTTCACCTTCGACCCAGATTGTAAATTTATGCACCTTGATACTCAGTTTACCTTTGGAAAGTAGCATTTTTGGATCTAGTCTACTTCATATTTATCTCTTTGGGTAAGAGGCAAGGTGCAAGAGGGAACAGGGAACAGGGAACAGGGAACAGGGAACAGGGAACCAGGACTTACGCAACTGGCACATTGGTAGGGTGCGTCAGATATCAAAAATCTGTTTATTTGCAGGATTTATGCAGTAGAAAAGCACCCTACAACAGATTTTTGGTGTGACACTTGCGTAAGTCCTATTTAAATAGTAGTTAATTTTGTCATGACTAATATTTTCTAAATGCTCTGCCAAGTTAGTAATAGTATAGTTGATTTGGCTACTTAGCAAATATTGGCAATAATCTAATTTCGTAAATTTCATATTAAATCAGAATTGATAATTCATGGTATTAATTATTCTACCATCTCAGGAATCATCATATTTTTATTATTTGTGATGTTTGTAATTAAAAATCTATTTTAATAATTGCAAAATTTGCTTTTTACTGGATTTTGGTTTTTTTTTACCCTAGTTGATATCGAAGGCACATAACCACCGTGCCGGGACTGGTTTTGCCAGTTACATCACTTTTTGCAGTACAAAAACACTATAATATAGCGATCGCCTGTGCCAGTTGCGTAAGTCCTGTATTTATGATTTTTATGTATAGAACTCCTAGTTGATTTTTGAACAAAAAGTCAGTCAGCGTACCTTTTTCATTCTTTTCCTGTTCCCTGTCACCTGTTCCCTGTCACCTGTTCCCTGTTCCCTGTTCCCTGTTCCCTGTTCCCTGTTCCCTGTTCCTTGTTCCC
>NZ_JAQMSE010000182.1:0-7338 GCF_028330045.1 Aphanizomenon sp. CS-733/32 | reverse complement strand
TGACAGGTTACAGGTTACAGTTGACCAATGACCAATGACAAACCCCCAGTTTTTGTTGCATCTTGTAACAAGATGTTTCCTAATCTTGCTAAAACAGGGAAAAGTAGTAAACGAAGTCTTGAAAATCTAGTTCAACTTAGGAGGATTTCCATCATGCCTATCTCAGATACTCAAGTTTACATTGCCTTGGTTGTAGCAATAATTCCAGGAATTCTAGCTTGGCGTTTAGCTACAGAGCTATACAAATAACACCAATGTAACTCTGTTACAGGTGAGCAAGCCTAGTATCCGTAAGCGTGATTTCTAAATCCTTGTAGTTCTAAGCTGTGAGGATTTTGAAAATTGCACCTTACCTTACTAGGTGATATTTTATTCATTCTTGTACTTGTATAAATTTCCTAAAAATGAAGTAATATAGCAGCTAAATTAAGCCGCAATTAGCACCTGTTTGCTTCTGACGGTCATTACCGTAAATTATGCAAGCCTATTGTTAGCACCATGAATGCGTTTCAACCATCTAGACCTCCTCTACAACCCGTAGAAAACAAACGAACTGTACCAAGACCTAAACGACGGTTACGCCAACGTGCCTATCAACTAATGGCGCTGGAAACTACAGCCAAAGTAGCAGTTAATATAGTTATTAGTGCAGCAGCGGTATCTGCTTTAGTACAATTATTGCCTTATCATTGGTCACAACAGGATAAGTTGCGAACAGTCCGTACCGAAGTAAAAGTTATGGAAGGGCGTGTGCAAAATTTGCGGACAGAATTCAACCGCAACTTTGATCCCGGCGAGGCTAAAAGTATTATGCAACAAAAATCATTTCGCTTTGACCCTAATCAGCGTCCAGTTATATTGATGAATCGAGATCAGACTGTAATAGAACAATCTAATTCAGCACCTTGATACTCCCCCTGATAATTCTGAATTAAGTCATCTACTGCTAAAATTATTCTTCAAAAAATAGCAACTCATTTAACCAGGTTTCAAGTTGCAAACGCAAGCGATAACCAGAAACATCTTGATAATTTAAAGATGGTAGCTCTGCCAAGGCGCGACGGTAATCAGCGATCGCACAATTCCAATCACCCCAGAGATGATAAGTCCGTCCCCGTTCCGCCCAGATATTGCCTTTGAGTTGACCAAATAGCATAGCAGTTTCCAGGTTTTCAATAGCTTCAGCATAGTTTCCCAAATCGCGCAAAGTAATACTACGATTAATCCAAGCCCGAACATGATGGGGATTGAGATCCAATGCTTGTTCATAATCAGCTAATGCGTCCGTTAATTGACCACAAGCAGCGTAATAATTAGCCCGATTATTGTAGGCACTAGCTAATTTAGAATTTAGATCCAAGGCTTTGTTATAATCAGAGATAGCTTTTTGACTATCACCACTTTGGAAATAAATTAATCCCCGGTTATTGTAGTCAACAGCATTTTCGGGATGATGGTCAATCAGGTGACTTAAGAGAGCGATCGCTTTGGTATAATCCCCTTGTTGTGCTAACTTCAAAGCACAAGAGCGTAAATAACGTTCTTCTAACATTGATTCATTACCATCCTGTAACCGCTCAGACTGATGACAAGGACTGTTTTGATCAGAAAGACATACTTGATTGTTTTGAATACCAGAATTTAAAAAAGAGTGCTTATTCATACGTTGCCTATTTGATTTACTTGATTTGTCAAATAAAATTACAGATTGTGTGTCTTAATGCCTCTAGGATTGTTGAAGAACCTGGATTTTACATCCAGCAACAGATGAGCCATAAGTCTAATAATGTATACTTCATACCCAGGTTCAATTCCCGAATCAGTAAAATTCTAAAGAATTGAAGTGTAAATTTTAATGATGGGAATAAAAGGGAAGAGGTAATAGACAACGAACAACTGACAACTGACAACAAACCCCTATTTTCCAATTTTAGAAGAGACATTTCTTATGACAACAACAATTTCTTATGCTGATGCAACCGACCTTAATACTGAGGACTATATTGTTCTTGGTTTAGCTACGTGCTTTTATAAAGAAGACGGGGAAGTGCATCAAATTGAAGTGATAGAACCCATTCCTTCCGCAGCTTTAGAAGCTATATGTAAACAAATTCCTACCTCTTACAGATTGATTTATGCAACAACTTTGGGATCTGTATTAGAGGGTGATAAACTACTTTTGCCAGCAGGGTTTCCAGAGTCAGCACAATTTGGAGATGAGTTTCCATTACGGTTACTTTCTGCGGCTCGTACCTATAAGCGCCGTGAAGTAGCCCAAACATTGATTCCCTTGGGAACTACTAAAACCGACTTGAATTATTCGACAGAGCGCAAACGAGTCCTAAATGCAGCTAGAGTTGTCACCAAAGACGACAACGTAAAACAACACTCTCACACTCACAAAGTTCTTTAAGATCCTTATAACTATGTTGAAACTTTATGGCGGCGCTCGTAGTCGGGCTGCGATTATCCAGTGGTATTTAGAGGAACTGGAAGTTCCCTATGAATTCGTGCTGTTAGATATGAAAGCAGGGGAACATCTTCAGCCAGATTTCTTGAAAATTAACCCTATGGGTAAAGTTCCCGCGATTGTTGAGGGTGATTTCCAGCTTTGGGAATCAGGCGCAATTTTGCTTTATTTAGCGGAAAAATACGCAAAAACCGCTTATTCCTTGGAAGAAAAAGCCATATTTAGTCAGTGGGTATTATTTGCCAACTCTAGTTTAGGAACAGGTATTTTTATAGAAGCTAATCGTGAACGAGAAATGCCACGATTATTGACTCCTTTAAATGAAATTTTGACAAAACAACCTTTCTTACTGGGTAATGATTTTACCGTTGCTGATGTGGCTGTGGGATCAATTCTTTCTTATATCCCCATCATGCTCCAATTAGATTTGAGTGCTTACCCAGCAATTGTGAACTATATTCAGTCAATGTCTGAACGTCCCGCATTTCAAAAAAGCATCGGGGGAAGAAAGTAATTTAGTCGTTAGTCATTGGTCATTGGTAAGAATTTATTCCTTCCTTTTATGTCTTGCCAATGACAACTGACCAATAACTCTTTAACGATAATTGGTAAATTGCAAAGCAACGGGAAAATCTTCTTGTTTGAGACGTTGCATAACCAGTTGTAAATCATCTTTAGATTTAGCTGTCACCCGCACAACATCACCTTGAATTGAGGCTTGAACTTTTTTAAATTCGTCCCGAATCAATTTAGAAATTTGTTTACCAATGTCTTGACTAATACCTTTTTTCAGGGTGATTTCTTGACGGACACGGTTGCCACTGGCAGATTCAACTTTGCCAAAGTCAAAGATTTTTTGAGAAAGTTGACGCTTGGCGGCTTTTTCCCGCAAGATTGTATGGACTGATTCTAAAGTAAATTCGCTGTCAGTACCAATAGTAATTTTTTCGTCACCTAATTCAACGGTGGTTTGAGTGTCTTTAAGATCGTAACGGCTTTTAACGTCTCTTGTAACTTGATCAATAGTATTAACTAATTCTTGTCTGTCAAAGTCGCTGACGATATCAAAGGAAAAAGTAGAAGCCATAAATAAAATTGGTAATGGGTAATTGGAAAGAGGCAATAGGCAAGAGGCAAGAGGCAATAGGCAAGAGGCAAGAGGCAATAGGCAATAGGCAATAGGCAATAGGCAATAGGCAATAGGCAATAGGCAATAGGCAAGATTAAAAATAAATATTCTCCTTATTCCCTTTTGCCTAATTATTTGATTTGCATGAGACTGAGGTAAAACAGAGTTCCAGAGCTAAAAGAAGCGACACCAAACATGAGCGATCGCAACAGGGGTATATTCGTAATATAGAAGATAGAGTATAGCAAACGAGCAATATTAAAAGCGATCGCTGCGGTTACTGCTTCAGTAGAATTCACCCCAGTCACATACGCCATTAACGCTGCTGCTGCAAAAACCATAAACCCTTCAAAGGAATTTTCATGGGCCCATGTTGCCCGTTGGGCATAGGGGGGCAACTTGTCAAACATAGCGCGAGGCGCAGAAAGATCATATCCTACCTGCACTCTAGCAAAAGCTACCAATAAATAGGGTAGATAAACGAGAATAGCCGCAACGACAATAGAGTATAAAAAAATAGCAGGTACTGGTAATAGAGATAGCGACATTCAACTAATTTAATTAGGGTACTTGGTCAAGCATTAATCATTCTTATCAATGGATAAGGGGTAATTTGGTTAACTTATTACCCTTTACCCAACATTTTCCCGTCTCCATCATTCGCTTTGCAAAAACAGCAGTTCACTCTAGTCAAAGTAGAAGAGTGTTACCACTTTTCGCTGGTCTTCTGCATCACTACAGGTTTGTAGCAGAGTCCGACTATCATGAAATGCAAAGCAGATTAGTTGTTGACAACGAGAAATGATTTCTTTGTTACATAAGTAACTCGCTTCAGCTAGAGACAAGTTATCATTACTGGGGTTTTCTACCAGGTGCATCACCTGTTCTAATTGCTGGCGCGATTCCTGGGGTTGACGTTCCAAGCTCTGGGGTAAAATTACCGTGAGTAAGTTGGGATCAGCCTTGGTTGCGCCCCGGATGGCCGCAGAGTTTGTGCCTGTAGCACCAGAAGTAATGATGCGGTTGCCCGATAAAATCAGAGCATAAGTCATCATTTCAATCAGATTTTGGTGGGTAATTGGCACATGACGAGAGCCTAGCAAGGCAATCCGCTTGGAACCTGTTTGCTGGATAGTTGCTAGTTCTTGGGCTAATGTATCGAGGTTGATAGTATCTATTGACTGACTCAAAGATGAAGATCATGAGATTAAACAACCTAGATATTCTACCAAACAGCGTGTAAATGGCAAACCAACTAGAGTTACATTTTGCTACAGGTGACAGGTGCTACGCCACGGTGACAGGTGACAGGTTACAGGGGGCAGGTTACAGGTGACAGGCTTACGAGAAGAAAATAGACTCATTTACCCCTCTAGTAGTTTGTCAAATTCATTTTGACGGGTAATGATCGGAAAAAACTTCTATTCTTCCCTACCTCCCCTACCTGCCTTCACCCGTCATTTTCTGGTTGACAGACTACTAGAACCACTTTTGGAAACACCCATACCTCTTAATCCTCTCCACCCGATGACAATGTAACCAATTGACAATAACAAACTATTAATACCAGTTCGCAATTCCTTCCAGGCATCTTCCTGGGTTTTTTGCAACTGTTGTTGTGCTTGGGTCTGAATTTGGCTAATTCTCTGCTTTGCGAGTTGTTCAGGGTCTGTTTGCTGGGCGATGAAATTATCAAGAGAGTTAAGATTTGTTTTATACTGCTTCAGTAAATCCTTCTGTGCCTCTGGTAATTGGTTATTGCTAAGTGCCTGATTATACTTTTGTTCATCCTTGACCAGTTCATTTAGCTGGGTTCTGAGTTGCTCTTTTAATGCAGCGCGTTGTTTCTCGACAGATGCTTTTACCTGATCATTACCAAGTTGATTTTGGAGTTGTGCTAATTGACTTTTAACTTGGTTTTCTGACTGTTCCGCTTCTTTCTCAATCCGTGTTAACCCCTCTGCCTTTAGTTGATTGACGTTACTCAGGTGTAGGGGAAAAATCAGTAAAAATATTAGTCCTAACAAACTAGATAGGATAAAAATTGGCAATTTTAGACCAGAGGAAGAGGAACGACTACTTTCACTAGCTCTATCAACCCAGTATGCAGTTATAATTGCTCCTAGACCAAGCAATGGTACAATACCCTGATCTACAAGACTTCTGCACAGGTTAATTTGCCAGAGTTTATCTGTAATTTGTAAAGGGAATAATAAAAATAGAAGGTCTAGAGAAAAAAACAATATGCAGATGATACCTATTAACTGGAGCAAGAAGGATGTCCTAGAGGATATACTAGTAGCCATATTCGTTTACAGTGTAAATACATTAGATTAATTAGCATATTTAATGTTACTTTTATCGCACTGTGTCGCTATTTTTTCATGAACAGGGCTAGAGCTTAAATCTTTCTCGCCATTCTTGTACCTGCTGTCGTAACCCTGCACCCAACCAGTCGTCAAACTGGGGATACAGTGGTAAACGTGGTACTAAATCCCAGCCTCTAGACTCTAAAATATTTCTGAGTTCCTGTTCCTGTAAATGGGGATAATCGGGATTAACTTCATCCTTGGGACTTATTCCTCCTAAATCCCTCGCTCCAGCGGCTATACAAGCAAGTAACCAATTTTCATCTTCAACTAAATTGGGGGGAATCTGAATTGTCATGTCTGCTGGTAAAATTTCCCGCGCTTTAGCGATAACTGTCGGTAATTGCTGGGGGTCAAATGGTGGTGCGTCAAAGGTTTGCACAGTTCCAGGGCTGTGGGGTTGCAGAATTACCTCTTGAATATGATGGTAATGTGCATGAGATTCGGAAATAGCGGTTAAAGTCTCCCACCAATCTGCTTCTGTTTCTCCTATTCCTAAAAGTAATCCTGTGGTGAAGGGGATTTTTAGCTCTCCTGCCCATTGTAATTGTTGCGATCGCACTTGGGGCAATTTACTCGGTGCATGAGGATGGACTGTATTTAATAGTTGTGGTGTTAACTGCTCCAACATTAACCCCATTGACACATTCACGGTTTTAAGTTTCTGCATTTCTGTCCAACTCAGTGGACCAACGTTGGTATGGGGTAAAAATCCCATTGCTAATGCTAACGCACACAAATCATAAATTCGCTCAAACCAAGCTTCTCTTCTGGCTGAATGGGGATGGACTTCACCACTCAAAATCAGGATTTCACAGACATTTTGATTTTTAAGTTGTAAAAAAATCTTTTTAGCAGCCTCAAGGGTTAACCAAGGACTTTTACCCGGTTCTGTGCGGAAATTGCAATAGGAACAGCGGTTAAAGCATTCATAAGTCGGGACAATAGTATAAGCAGGACTGTAGGTAACAATATTTTGACCAGATAGCGACATATACAGTAGGGGCGCAGGGTCTGCACCCAAAATTTCAGGAATAAGGTCGTGGCTTACAAAAAAATTAGAAGTTGTTACAAAAAAGATTAATGGTTAAAAACCTTGCCATATCTAGATTATAGCCATAAAGATGACCCAGTTTTCTAAATTTATTAAAAAATATTACGAAAACCCCTTTACAAATCGAAACATAAGGCTTAATATAAATTCATGAGGTAGAAACACCTACCAAAAAATACATAACTCAAACGCAATTATAAACACATGACAACTACCTTACAACAGCGCGAAAGCGCTAACCTATGGGGTCGCTTCTGCGAGTGGATCACCAGCACAGACAACCGTTTATATATCGGTTGGTTCGGCGTACTCATGA
>NZ_JAQMSE010000181.1:0-4818 GCF_028330045.1 Aphanizomenon sp. CS-733/32 | reverse complement strand
GTTGTGATTTTAGGTACTTACAGATCCCCCTAACCCCCCTTGTTAAGGGGGGAAATAGAGTCAAAGTCCCCCTTGTTAAGGGGGATTTAGGGGGATCTGAAAAAATTTGATACACCATGAGAGACTTTTCAAACACCCTCTAAGGGTAATTTCACTTTATCAAATTTTCTGGAAATTGCTCCTACTAATGAAAGTCCTTATGGCAAGTTTTTAAATTTCTATGTTTCTGAATTAGCAGAAGATAAGTTGTTAAAAGCGGCAATGCAGCAAGTAATTAATAGTGATATTCCTATTAAAATAGATTCTACTCAAGCTTTAAAATTACGCAGTTTGGGTTTAATTGAATTTAAAGGAAATGATGTGCAATGTCTTTGTAATTTATATCGTTTTTATTTTCAAGGACGTATATAGCAGTTGTCGCGCTTGATACAATACAACTGTAGGGTGCGTCAGATATCAATAATTTGTTTATTTGCAGGATTTATGCGGTCTGACGCACCCTACCAATATGCCAGTTACGCAAATCATAATACAGTCTAAATTTATACCTTTCTTAGTTGATAGAATATTGATTGGTAACGCCAATAGTGGCGGTTATAGGTGTTGAGGAATTGATAGAAAGTTTTCGCCAATGGTTTGAAGTGGTAAGCTGGGAATAACGCAACTCTGCGGCTGTTTACAGGAATTGATGGACGGCTTAGGGATGATTTAATGCTTCTATTGGGGAAGCGATCGCACAAGTTGCATCGGTGTTACATAATTAGCTAGAGGTTGGTATGCACTTGAATGAGTTACAGAATATGTGGCAAAAGCCTACATTAAGGGACTCTTGACTTCTACTAGGGTTATTTTTTGGGTTCTGTAAATAATTGCTAAAGGAGGTGACGATAGGTTCAACAATTCCTGACTAGAAGCCTAGTAACTGTAAAAGTAAGAGCAAATGGCAGCAAAAT
This sequence comes from Aphanizomenon sp. CS-733/32, assembly GCF_028330045.1. Classification (NCBI taxonomy): domain Bacteria; kingdom Bacillati; phylum Cyanobacteriota; class Cyanophyceae; order Nostocales; family Aphanizomenonaceae; genus Aphanizomenon; species Aphanizomenon sp. CS-733/32. The sequence continues at coordinate 3,865 of NZ_JAQMSE010000181.1, read as the reverse complement.
TCCGAAAAAAATCCGCTTCCACCCAAAAATATAGATCGGATTGCAGTAGGAAGAATCTAAAATAGATATTAAATTAGAAAAACAACGGCCATTAAGCAACGTCAGTTCATTTCACCGTCTGTAAAGCGTCCCCAGGTTGTTACCAGTGCTGAAACAAGATGTCATGCAAGTTTCCCAGGATCAGCCTATTTATTCTGAGGCTCCACTCCAACTACTGCTGTTTATTGATGGGCGACCTCAGTCCCGTCAACAAGTACAGCGAATTCGTGCTTACTTAAAAGAATTAGAGGCTGGGTATAGTTTTGAACTACAAATTATTGATGTTGGCGAACAACCCTATTTAGCGGAACATTTTAAGTTAGTAGCAACTCCTGCTTTGGTGAAAATTCATCCCGAACCTCAACAAACTATTGCTGGTACTAATATTATTCCGCAATTAAAAATCTGCTGGCCGCGTTGGCAAGCTGCTGTCACCACTTTTTTGAAATCACAGGAAGATTCCCAAGAATGTTTGGATGAGAAGAGTCAGGTGATTGCGCCTAAGTCTACTATTCATTCTGTTGCTACCTCGGCGGAGGCCATTCAACTAGGGGATGAAATTTTTCGTCTGAAGCAGGAAAAGGGGAGACTGCAAGAACAGCTACTGTTTAAAGACCGAGTGATTGCCATTTTAGCCCATGATCTTCGCAATCCTCTGACGGCGGCGGCGATCGCTATTGAAACTCTTCAATCTAATTACAATCCAGATACGGGGGAATTTCCACGCCTGAAACCAGGACTGGCTATACATTTATTAAAACAAGCCCGGACACAAACACGGATCATTGATCGGATGATTGCGGATTTGTTACAGGTCGGGCGAGGTGAGGATATAGAATTCCCAATTGTACCACAAAGGTTGCAATTGGGGGAATTGTGTTTACAAGTATTAGAGGAATTGAGCGATCGCTACACAGCTAAATCCCAAACGGTAGAAACAGATATTCCCCAAGATTTACCCTATGTATATGCTGATCCTGAACGCATTCGGCAAGTCCTAGTTAATCTTTTAGATAACGCCATCAAATATACACCTGTTGGTGGTATTATCACTGTAGCCGGATTACATCGGACTACCCAAAAAGTTCAATTTAGTGTTGGTGACACAGGACCAGGGATTCCCGAAGAAAACCGCGATCGCATTTTTGAGAATCTTTTCCGTCTCCAGCGCGATCGAGGCACGGATGGATATGGAATTGGTCTTTGTTTATGTCAACGCATTATCCGCGCCCATTACGGTCAAATTTGGGTAGATTCATCTCCCCACGGTGGTGCATGGTTTCATTTTACAATGCCAGTATATCCATCGTGAATTAGGGAACAGGTGACAGGGAATAGGGAACAGGGAATAGGATAATAAATTATTACCAATTACCAATTACCAATTACCAATTACCAAAAATGCCAAATCAATTAATGTATCAACAGGATGATTTTGTTGTTTTAGAGACAAATCAACCAGAACAATTTCTCACCGTAGCTGAATTACTACTGAAGCTGGAAACAACCCTATTGCAAATCTCACAGGAGGATTTACCACTAGATTTACAAAAATTTGATTCAATCAGCCAACAAGCACAATATTTACTGGATACTAGTTGTAATTTAGATTTAGGTCCAGGAAAATATTTACAGTGGTATGCAGTCAGGTTGGAAAAATAAAACCCACAATATTCTTCCCAGGATGATGGTATAATATACTCAGTATGATCGGGAAATGCTATATCCCTACTCCCTATCCCTGATGTAAAAAATATTCTGACTCCTGAATTCTTGTCTTTATCTATGTTCGGTTTCAAAAGTTATGCTCTCAGACTGATATGCAGGTGGTTCAACATGAATGAGAATCCTCACAGGATGAAAACGTTGTTCTAGTTGTTTTTCGACTTCTTCCGTGATGTTGTGGGCTGTCTCTACATCTGGTGCATCTACAATGAGATGCATTTCTATAAAAACTTGACGACCAATGACACCACGAGAAGCGATATCATGACAGTTGAGGACACCGGGGACGGAAACGGCGATCGCATGAATAGTTTCGGGGGCGATCGCCATTTGATCTACCAACCAAGGTAAATTTTCGGTTAACACTGACCAACCACTCCAAAACACCAGTAAAGCCACTGGGAAAGCTAGTGCCACATCTAACAATTGATAACCCAGCCACACACCAATTAAACCACCAATAACCGAAATTGTCACCCAAACATCGCTCATAGTATGGGTAGCATCAGCAATTAGAATCGAACTACCTACCCTTTTTCCCACATTCCGTTCATAAAAAGCGACAAAAATATTTACTCCTAAAACAATTAATAATAACCACAATTCTGGAGGTGATATTCTCACAGGTTCACCACCTTTAAGAATCCTTTCCACTGCACCTTGGACAATTTCAAAACAGGCTATTCCTAAAAATGCAGCAATACCTAAAGCGCCCACAGCTTCAAATTTATTATGTCCGTAAGGATGCTCCCGATCTGGTAATGGTGAAGAAAACTTAATAGCCACTAATCCTAAAACATTATTGGCACTATCTGTCACACTATGTAAGGCATCAGCCAGTAAGCTTAAAGAACCTGTCCAATAGCCCACCAGGACTTTTAACCCCATCACGAATACATTGAGCAATAGCGTAATAATTAAAACTCTTCTAACTTCAGTGCGGTTATCGTAAGTCATATATTTATAATTGTGATTTGTGAAAAAAAGAATAGAGAATGTGTTTTCTTTAACTCTTACTGTACAGCAATAAGTATTTGTTGCTAAGAATAAATATATAGAAAATAGGTCAAAACTTGCTAATTAAGAATTTATCTCTTTATTGCACAAAAAGATCCCGGACTTAAGAAGTCGGGGATCTGGATATTGGATATTATAAATATTATAGAGAGCATATTCCGGTAATATGGATAATTACGAATAATTGTTAATAAGTAGCTTATGTCTTCTGCACCTCTCACACTGAATCTAGTAGAAGGTTCTGTTTCCGTCAGTTTTTCACCCCAAGCAGCGCAAGAATTAAAAGCAGCAATAGATGAATTAATGAAAAGCCTCAAAGTTGTTGCTAACAAAACTCCAGGTACAGGTAAAGTCAGTCCCCAACCGTCCTTAGAGTATCGTTACACTGGGGATGTATTTATAGAACTATTCTGCAATCCTAATATCTGGCCGACTCCCTTTGCCGCTAAAGTGTTGTTAACAATTCGCAATCTAGGGATTCGGTTAACGACAGAAGCGGAACTTACCCGTGTTATTGAGGATCTTAATCAGTATTTAGAGCAGTTTTAAATTAACGTCTAAGAGGATGTTTGAAAAGTTTTTAATGTATAAATAAACCCCTCTCCAAACCTCTCCCCGACGCGGGGAGAGGCTTTGAAACCCCCATTCCCTCGCAGGGAATGGGGGCTGGGGGGTTAGGTTTTTGGAAATTATTGGTTTCATCTAATACTTTTCAAACAACCTCTAAACTATGATTTTTGTGATTTTGATGATTTTTATGATCAATCCCTCATCAAAATACAGCGATTTCCAATCATATAAGGTACATCTTAGCCCCCTCATCGCTTGCGGGGAGGGGGTTGGGGGTGGGGTTCTTGTTCCGGGTTTGATGACAATTTGCTGTAATTCTAAAAATCATAGTTCAGACTTTTTTCTCATCTTCATCAAAATAATCCTAAAAATCATAAGTAGGTAGACAAAAATAAATAGAACTATGTTAAGTAAGTTAACAGATTCTGAAATTGGCTCGTAGTTAGGGCTTTAGCCCTACTTTCAGGTCTAAAGACCTTACTACAAACCTTTAATTATTTACGTTACTCTACTT